>NZ_BAABLF010000009.1:0-113654 GCF_039544205.1 Ferrimonas gelatinilytica
GGATCCAGGGGAAGCCTGCGGTCTGAACTTCGTCGTGGCGGATCCAGGGGAAGCCTGCGGTCTGCACTTCGCTGTGGCGGATCCAGGGGAAGCCTGCGGTCTGAATTTCGTCGTGGCGGATCCAGGGGAAGCCTGCGGTCTGCACTTCGTCGTGGCGGATCCAGGGGAAGCCTGCGGTCTGAGCTTCGTCGTGGCGGATCCAGGGGAAGCCTGCAGTCTGCAATTCGTCGTGGCGGATCCAGGGGAAGCCTGCGGTCTGAACTTCGTCGTGGCGGATCCAGGGGAAGCCTGCGGTCTGAACTTCGTCGTGGCGGATCCAGGGGAAGCCTGCGGTCTGAACTTCGTCGTGGCGGATCCAGGGGAAGCCTGCGGTCTGAACTTCGTCGTGGCGGATCCAGGGGAAGCCTGTGGTCTGAACTTCGTCGTGGCGGATCCAGGGGAAGCCTGCGGTCTGAACTTCGCTGTGGCGGATCCAGGGGAAGCCTGCGGTCTGAACTTCGCTGTGGCGGATCCAGGGGAACCCTGCGGTCTGAACTTCGTCGTGGCGGATCCAGGGGAAGCCTGCGGTCTGAACTTCGCTGTGGCGGATCCAGGGGAACCCGGCGGTTTGACGTTCATCTTGATAGACCTTGGTACGAGCCTCAGCTTGTTGTTGGACTGTTTGGTCTTTGTTATGTGGCCAAGCAAAGGCAGCGCTTGTAAAGCCGGAAATGGCGACGATAACGGCAATGGAAGCAGCTTTAAGTACAGTTTTCATGATCGGTCCCTGATGTGTTCTGAAATAACCTGATCACACAAAAGCAACGATCGTGCCACATTTTAGACGGTTTCTTGACGACTCCGTTTTTTAACCTTTTCCTCTTCATGCGTTTTAGCTTCGATAAGCACCTGTTCGAACGTTTTCTCGCTGACGGGCTTGCTAAAGAAGAAGCCTTGCATCGTTTCACAGCCAAGTTTGTCGAGTGCTTCTGCCTGCTCCAAACACTCGACACCCTCGGCAACGACATTCAAGTCCAGGTTTTTAGCGATGGTAATAAGGGAAGAGACCATCATCCTGTCGGAATGGGAGTTAACTAGGTCGTCGATAAATGACTTGTCAATCTTGAGCGTGTCTATTGGGAAACTTTTTAAATAGGAGAGTGAAGAGTAACCTGTTCCAAAGTCGTCCAGCGCTATCCGGATCCCAAGCTGTTTGAGGCTCATCATCGCTTCGACGGCCTTTTCCGGTTGCCTGATCACGCTGCCCTCTGTGATCTCCAACTCCAGGCTATTTCCGGGTAACTGAGTGACGGAGAGCACTCGCTGTACCCTGTCGACAAGGTCGGTCAGAGCAAACTGCTTGGAAGAGAGGTTTACGGCGATGTGTCCCTTGAACAGATCTTTTTGGCGCCAATTCTGGGCCGCAAAGCACGCCTTACGCATGACGACCTCACCGATCTCGATGATGAGCTGGCTTTCCTCGGCCAAAGGAATGAACTCCATGGGGCTGATAAGTCCGCGCTCAGGGTGGTTTAATCGTACTAATGCCTCTGCACCGATAATATGGTGAGAGCCGTTGGCAACCTTCGCCTGATAGTAGACTTCGAACCAATCTTCCTTTAAAGCTTGTCGAATAAGCCCTTCCATTTCCAGCCGTGAGAGTGCCGCCAAGTTAAGTGCTTCGTTGTAATATTGATAACGGTGTCCTCCCTGGCTCTTCGCGTGATACATTGCCAGGTCAGCTTTTCTTATCAGGCTTTGTCTCTGATCATCATCTTCTGGATAAGTCGCGACCCCAATACTGCAGTTAAGCAATATTTCTTGCTTTGCAAGTGTAAATGGCTGCTTGAAAACATCCAATACTGTTTGTGCTACGAAGGAACTGGTTGATACAGCCGCCTTCCCTTCATAAATAATGGCGAACTCATCTCCCCCTAAGCGGTGTAGAGTCGCCTCTTGAGGTACACGGCCTTGCAATCGATTAGCGATGTGGCAGAGGAGATTGTCGCCAATTTCGTGACCCAGTGAATCGTTAATGCGCTTAAAATTGTCTAAGTCAAAGAGGGTCAAGCTGAACGGTGTTTTTAATCGCAGTAGCTTGTCGATACTCACTTGAAGATAGCTGCGGTTTGGAAGGCCGGTCAGCGTGTCGGTGTTGGTAAGTCGGCGGAGTTCCGCTTCCGCCAATTTGCGATGTGTAATATCTGTGATAACACCGACATAGAAGCACTCATGCCCTTGCAGGTCGTTTAGCCGATCGATGGTAAGTTCGATCTGAATAAGGCTGCCATTTTTTTTCCTAAAATCAAGCTCGCCTTTCCACCTTCCATGAGTGTTAACGATGGAAAATATGTCATTCAGATGACTCTTTGGGTATTCATTAAGCTCCATCTCGCTGTTGATGAGATATTCTTTATCAAACCCAGTGATGGTCAAGAACGCCTTGTTTACTTCTATTATTTCCCGAGTTGAGCCGAGGATTAACATCCCTTCAGAAATATTTGTCAGAGCCCTGGCAAAGAGAGACAGTCGCTCCTCTGTTTCTTTTATTTTGTTAATGTCTTTTATGGTTCCTGTCATTCGGATAGGCTTGTCATCCTGGTCCCATTCAACGATTTTTGCTCGGTCAAGAATCCATACCCAGTCACGGTTCTTTCCTCGGACTCGATAAGTTGCTTCGAAATGGTCTGATTTTCCATCGAAGTGTGCTTTTAAGAGACTGCCGACTCGATCTTTATCATGTGGATGTATATTTTTTCCACCACTTTGGCTTCTGGAGCTTGCAAAATCTAAAGACTCCCACATATTGGAACGATATATTTTTCCAGCTTTTATATCCCAGTCCCACATTTCATCGCCGCTACCCCATAGTGAAAGCTTGAGTCGTTCTTCACTTTGAGCAATTTTATGCTGAATAAACTTTCTTCTCTGTGACTCTTTATATAAAACAAATGCGATCAATAATAAAATGGAAAAATATACTGCTTTGGCCTTCTCTGAAAACCACCAGGGCGGCAAGATTTCTATTGAGATACTAATCGGAGAACTATGATAGTTACCATGAGGTGAACGCGTTCGAACCTGAAAGATGTATTTTCCAGATGGAATGTTCGTATAAGTCGCTAAGCGATGGTTGCTGTTGGTAGGTATCCAAGTCTCGTTAAAACCTGACAACCGGTATTCGTATAGTGTTGTCATATGCGATGCATTCAGGAGACTGCTGAATGAGAATGAAAAAGGGTAGTCGCTATGCTTTAAAGTAATAACAGCTTCGCTATCATTTGCCTTGTAAGGATTAAAAAAAGGCAGCGATTCATTAAAAACCTTGACAGATGTTATCACAGGGGGACTTATATATTCACTTCTCTTTGTGTCCGGCTCATTAATAAGAGACACCCCTAAAGAACCGCCAAAATATAATGTGTTTCCATCAATTGTTGAAGCCATTCCAGTATATTCTGGTTGCCCTCCATCGATGACGCTGTATACCTTGATTAGCTCTAGCGTTTCATTGTCCAATAAGTAAATCTTATTTGATGAAGTTACATATATATTATTTTCTGTTCTTGATATCCCATAGATTGAAGTATTCTTTAACAGTTCCAGCCTTTTATAATCTGAATTCTCGTCTATTAAATAGAGCCCACTAGAGACCGTCCCGACCAACAGTCCATTTTTCGTTATAGCAATGGAAGAAACAATCGTTTCGTCGAATAGTTTTTTTTCCAAATACCATGAAACTTCATTATTACTTTCTTTGTTTCTTCTATAAATATGAAGTCCAGATTGAGCGCCAACGAAAAGTTTCCCATCATTTTTTAAACTGTGAAAGATCGGAGAGCTCAATTTAGGAATCAGTTCAAATTGCTTGATGGATTCATATTTTTCAAAAACATAAAGGCCGTTACTAAAAGTCCCTATAAATATGGAATCTTTATTTTTTGTGAAGCTGGTTGCTGTATGCTCTAAAATCTTTTTTTCAGTCCAAGATTTGTTTTTTTCTCTTTCTAATAAGTAAACACCACCAGAACCACCAACAACAATATCTCCTAATGCATTGGTTATAGACTTTGGCCCTGTTATTCTGGTTGTTATCTTTTCTTCTATACTGAAATTTTTGTTGGCAATAAAAAGTTCCGGTGAACTTGTCCCTATGACAATCTTTTCTTCTAATTTTGATAATGACCAAACCTGATTGGAAGAATTCAGCTCGGTGGAAAGGTTATATGTAACAATTTCTCCGGTTTCCAATGACTTTGTCATTACTCCTGAGCCAATGGTGCCAAACCAAAGGTTCTCATTTTCATCAATGAAAACGGAGTTGCTTGGCTCACTGGTGAGAGAGCTTATTTCTGACTCATTATCGATATTGTTGACACTGACCTTATATATCCCATCTGAAGATGCTATATAAATATAATCTTCAGTTCTCTCCATGTCGACAATATCTTTTATTGTCCCAACCCTGAAAGGTTGCTTGCTGATTCCATCCTTGATGGCAAACAATCCTTTCGTGGTTCCAAGTACAGTTCCTCCCTCAACTGTTAATGTCTTGTTGATAATTCCGATGTTTTCCAAGTTATCAATATTAAACATGCCATAGTTGATAATGGCATCGCCGTTAAACGAAGACCTTATATAATGCTTTCCATTTGAAACGTCATGAAGTTTATATCCAATTGTATCAGTATAAGAGCTTCGTTCCGAGAGAATCAGGGTTTCGCTTTGATAGATGTAAGTTCCTTTATCAGAGAAGAAGTTCAACTTCCCTCCGACGATTCCCCCACCCCAAACTAGGTGAGGCTGGGACAGCATTTTCACGAAATTATTATTTTCAGTATCGTGTTTATAGACGTTTCGATTTGTTATTAACCACAGTACGTCATTATAAGTAATAAGATCGACAATCAGATTTTCAGTAATGCCGTGTTTCGCTGCATTGTCACTCTTAAATTGTTCAAACTCATAGCCATCGAAGCGATTCAATCCATTGATGGTCCCCACCCAGATAAAGCCAAGCTTATCCTGTGCGATGCTGGTCACTGTGCCTTCGGACAGGTTTTCCTTGAGGCCATACTGCTGGAACTTGTGGATCTGCTTTAGCTTGACCCCGGTGTCCTCCTCTGCGAGCAGAGTCCAGGGTAACAAGCTGAGCCAAAGCAGTGCGATCCATCTTCTCATCGAGATTACCAATCTTCCTTAACCTGGTGTTGTCGAGAAGGTAACATTTGCCTTTGCGGTTATCTACGATTTTGAGCCCGGGATAGGGGGGAATTCCTCATCAGAAATCAATCAAATTGCTCTGGTCTTTAAACCGGTCGATGTCGAGGATTCGGCGTTCTCCCACCAAGGGTTCATGCTCGGTATGTGACTGGCCAGCGGAATAAAGCACCAGACGATCCGGATTGCTGCAGCGCATTCTCTCCATCATGAATCGGATCAGGTCGGCACGATCAAGTTTCATGATCTGCTGGGCGATCTTTTCCCTCAGATCAAACTCGGTATCCTTGTTGCCAATGCTGATCCAACTGCGCTGAGCCCTTGCCTTGAGATTGTTGTCCGGTTCTAGGAGCTGGTGAGTGAGGGCCCTTTTTGTGCTCTCCCAGTCGCGGCTCGAGATCTGCATTAGCGCATAGCCGAAGTCAGCAATGAACTGGTCGATCGCTTCGAGAAGCTGCAGTGGACCAGCAACGGGACTCTGTATGTAAAAGATGATGCCCGGACACCGGTTCATCGGTACGTAGCTCGTGCCGACCATGTAGCCCAGTTGCTGCTTGGTTCGTAATTCATGAAAAAAATCACTGGAAATCGTGTGGTTGAGCAGACTAAACAGGGCCACTTTCTCCTGGGAGTTGGCGCGTGACTGATGGTATACCAATATGGCGCTGTCTTGATGGTCACTCTCGATCTCTCGCAGCACTGTTCCCTTACCCTCAATACTGACCAACTGCCTCTTGACCTCTTTTCCAGGCTCGCCCACCTCCCTTAAGGTGTGTGTCAGCCGCTGGCCCAAGCCACGAGCCTCCTCTTCCAGCCAATCGCCATACACCATCCCTTCGGCGTGAACCTCCTGATAAATGGTTTCGATATGTTCTAGGAGCTCCGGTAGCGTGGCGGTTTGGAGCTCTTCTGCCATCAGCAGTGGGTCGAAACTGCGTTGCTGCAGAGTACAGGTGAGCGCGTTAAAGAGGCGAGCCACGGGGCGACCGATGCGGATCCCATTCCAGTTGCGCTGGAGTTGAGCCCGGGTCTCGTTAAACAGACTCTCGCTGAATTGCCGCTTTCGGGCATGGCGAAGCAGCAGCTCGAGCAGCTTTTCCTGGCCGCCGGTGAAGCCACTAAGGTGGAGTGTGAGTCCTCCCTGGTGCGGGTAGATGTTGTAGCTGAGTCCGGCGACCTCCGCCTGGTAGGTCAGTTCACTGAGGCTGTCCAGCAAAAGGGCGATGTAGAGCCGTGTGAGGGCGGCTCGTCGAGGTGAGTCATGGCAGGGTTCACTGTCCAGAGACACGAAAAGGTGTGCTTTGGGCACCTGAAACTCGTCGTCCTTTTTGTGCCACAGGGTAAAGCTCTTGTTCCGATAGATCGGCACCGGGTGAGGGTGGGGCGAGGGCTCGGATCTTGGATCCAGCAGGTCGCCGATATACTCATTTGCCTCGGGCAGGGCCAACGCCATGTTAAGCGGTTCCGCTTGCCATCGCGCCCGGCGCTCCGGCTCGATGGGAGAGATTCGGTAGGGCGTGTCATACCATTTGGCTTTGCGCTCGCCCCGGCATTCCGGCGCCACTAGGGTGAGCCTGCAGTTGTCACCATTCATTTTATCCAGGATCGAGCTGACTGCATCGCGATCCAGTCCATCCATGCGGTAGTCACCGAACACAATGTCCTCGATGTCGTAATGGTGCATGTTGATGGTGAGGTGGCTGGCGAGATCCAGGGGTTTGACCGGTTCCTGATAACGAAACGCCCTTTGCAGCAAGGTTTGTCGTTCACGGTAGCGCCAGTCATCGATTCCCTCCTGTCGAATCTTATCGATGTACTGGAAGGTCAGCGCCAGGATCCTGTCCTGGTTCGCCAGCCCGGACTCAGTCAGCTGATAGCTGATGTTGTAATCCTTGAAGTTGTAACCATTGACGCCTCCCCCGGCGGAAAGCTGACTGACCAGACCTTCCGATTTGAGCACCGACAGCAGGCTGCCCGGGCCTTCGTAACCGAGCATGTAGGAGAGGTAGGTCAGCGGCTTGTGGCGATACCACTGGTCGATTGCACCTAAAGCAAAGGAGAGGGTGAGCTGGCGACTTTTTTTCAGTGGCTGGATCTCGATCTGGATCCCCTGTTGAGCACTGATGTAGAGCGACACATCAGGCAAGGTTTTACTCAGCTCAAGGTTGGGGATGGCCCCGAAGCGTTCGGTGACCGCCTCCCGGTAGTCGTCCCATGACTCGGGGCTTACAAGCACCAGGGTCATCAAGTTGGCTGAGTAGTGTTGTCGGTAAAAGGCCAGCAACGCTTCGCGAACCGGGCGATCGGGGAGGTCTGCGAGGGTCTGCTGGTTCCCGACGGAGAACTTGCTGAAGGGATGGGCCGGGTTCACAGTCTCTTTGTGTACCTGGTAGAAGCGTCGCATATCGTCCCGAAGCTTCATCTTGAACTCGGAATCGACCGATTGGCGCTCTTTCTCTACCAGATCGTTGTCAAAAAGCGGTGCGGTGAAAAACTGGCTGAAGCGATCCAGTGCTTCGTCGAAGGCGTTGCCCTTGATGTCAAAGTAGTAGCTGGTGAATTCCGGTCCGGTCCACGCGTTGTGACTGCCGCCATTTTGGCTGATGAACTGCTGGTATTCGCCGGCATTGGGGTAACGCTCCGTACCGAGAAACAGCATGTGCTCAAGGAAGTGCGCCATCCCTTCCCGGTCTTCAGGGTCGTCAAAGTGGCCGACTCGAACCGATAGTGCTGCGGCGGATTTACTGGCCGCAGGATCTTGAACCCAGAGTACCCGCAGGGCATTGTCCAGTTTCTCGTACCGGTATTGCCGCGGATCATTGGGGCTGAGTGTCAGGGTCTCGGTCATCTCTGGTGCGATCCGTCCCGGATCGTCCTTTGCTCTGCAACGAATGAAAGTTAGTGTGCGCGTAGATTCCAAGCTGTGCAATCATCTGCGGCCAGATCCGGTGCCACCCTTTGCTGCCAGAGGGGGTGATAAAGGTGCCCGGGTCGGGCTAAGATGAG
Organism: Ferrimonas gelatinilytica; assembly: GCF_039544205.1. Lineage (NCBI taxonomy): Bacteria > Pseudomonadati > Pseudomonadota > Gammaproteobacteria > Alteromonadales > Ferrimonadaceae > Ferrimonas > Ferrimonas gelatinilytica. The sequence continues at coordinate 8,206 of NZ_BAABLF010000009.1, forward strand.
TATGACAAAGTGGTAATAAGACCATAGAGAATGAACATATACATTATGCGTCACGGTGAGGCGGGTTTTGATGCCCCTTCGGATCCTGAACGCCCTTTAACGGAGCTTGGGCGGCAGCAAAGCCTTGCCCTGGTCCATCATTACCTGCCTCAGTGGCAGGAACTGGATCTGGTGCTGGTGAGTCCCTACGTGCGGACCTGGCAAACCTGGGAGGCGATGCGGGCGCAACTGCCGGAAACCATCTCTGCCCAGGTAGTGCCAGAGTTGGTACCGGAAACAGACCCTTCGCTTGCGGCGGATGTGATCATTGCGACGGCGGAGTTGGCGGGGGCCAAGAATGTGCTGGTGGTTTCTCACATGCCGCTGGTGGGTTACCTGATATCGCAGCTGGTGCCCGGTCAGATCCCCATGATGTTCGCCACCGCTGCGGTGGCCCATGTGCAATACGATCAAACCCTTGCCTCTCCCAGTCAGCTGCTTTCCCACCTCGCGCCTCATGATCTGGTGGCTTGAGCTGAAGAGGGGTCGGAACTGACACCGGATACAACCGCGACAGCCGCTTTTTCAGGGCTCAACGTCACCAGGTTGGAGACGGCGCGTTTGGCCGTACTAGCGGCGGTGATGCTCACCGACGGAGATCAAAATCAACAGGGCCGAGTTGCCTCCCCACTCCAGCGGCGCCTGATGAAATGCGAGCACATCGGGGTGCTGGGCCAGCCAGGCGGGGACCCGGGCTTTCAGTACGCCGCTGCCGAGACCGTGCATCACGCTGGCGCAAGGGATCTGCTGCCGTTTACAGGCGTCGATCAGGGCGATCAACTCGTGGCGTGCTTCCTGTTGCGTCATCCCATGAAGATCCAGCAGCAGCTCCGGCGTGTGATCCCCTCGCCGTAACCGCTTCAGCTCAAAGCTCTGCTCGGGGTCACGGACAAAGCGCATCGGCCCCTCTGTGGGCAAAGCCGGTTGGTAGCTGTCTGAAAAGTAGTGATCCGCGAGTCTGCGCGTCTGTTTGGCGCGGGTCTTATCCGGTGTGGGAACAGAGGGCTTGTGGTTGACGCTGTCCTGATGCAGCGGCTTGACCCCCGCGACACTTTGCCGGAACAGGGCGAAATCATCGTCATCGAATGGGCTGGACTCTTTCATAGCCCGCTATTTTACGCCAGCCAGGATAGGAAAGGCACGCTTTCTCCCGCTACAATGGTCCGACTTTGAATTTCTAGCCAAAAAGGGCAGGACGTGGAAAAGATCTTTATCGATGAAGCCGTCAGCGAGCTTCACACCATCGAAGACATGTTGCGCTGGTGTGTCAGCCGCTTTAATGCCGCCGGGATCTACTACGGCCATGGCACCGATAATCCCTGGGATGAGGCGATTTCGCTGGTGATGCATACCCTGCATCTGCCGACTGAGTTGGGCAATGAGGTGCGTTCTGCGCGCCTGACCAGCAGCGAAAAGCAGCGCATCATTGAGTTGGCGATCCGTCGTGTCCGTGAGCGTGTGCCTGTGCCCTACCTGATCAACAGCGCTTGGTTTGCCGGCTACGAGTTTTTTGTCGACGAGCGGGTACTGGTTCCGCGCAGCCCGTTTGCCGAGCTCATTGAGCAGGGCTTCCAGCCCTGGCTGGGCGACAAGGAGGTGCATCAGGTGCTGGATCTTTGCACCGGCTCCGGTTGCATCGCCATCGCCTGTGCGCACCAGTTTGACGAGGCCCAGGTGGATGCGGTGGACATCAGCCCGGAAGCGCTTCAGGTGGCCCAGATCAATATCGAGTCCCACGGCTTGCTGGACCGGGTCTATCCCATCGAGTCCGACGGCTTTGCCGTGCTCAAGGGTCAGAAATACGACCTCATTGTCTCTAACCCGCCCTACGTTGACGCGGAAGATATGGCGGATCTGCCCGAGGAGTTCCATCACGAACCGGAACTGGGACTGGCTTCCGGGCCCGATGGCCTGGAGTTGACCCGGCAGATACTGGCCCAAGCGGCGGAGCACCTCAATGAGGGTGGTTTGCTGTTTGTCGAGGTGGGTAACTCTATGGTGGCGCTGAATGAGCAGTTCCCGACACTGCCCTTTACCTGGTTGGAGTTCGAGCGGGGCGGTCATGGCGTCTTTATGCTTACCCGTGAACAGCTGCTGGAAGCGGACGCTGAGCTCGCTGCTTACCGCTAACCGGGATATCGACACTTAACCCAAAGGCAAAGGAGTCTGGCCATGGCCGGCAATCGTATTGGCACCCTGTTTACTGTCACCACCTTCGGAGAGAGCCACGGCATCGCCCTTGGTGCTATCGTCGACGGTGTGCCTCCGGGCCTTGCGCTGACGGAGGCCGACCTCCAGGGAGACCTAGATCGCCGTCGGCCCGGCAGCTCACGCTACACCACTGCACGACGAGAAGCGGACCAGGTCAAGATCCTCTCCGGGGTGTTCGAAGGTAAAACCACGGGCACCAGCATCGGCCTGCTGATCGAAAACCAGGATCAGCGTAGCAAGGATTACTCCGACATCGCCGAGCTGTTTCGGCCAGGCCATGCGGACTACACCTACCACCACAAGTACGGCCATCGCGACTATCGTGGTGGCGGTCGCAGCTCCGCCCGGGAGACCGCTATGCGGGTTGCCGCGGGGGCGATCGCCAAGAAATACCTTGCCCAGGTATGCGGTGTCGAGATCCGTGCCTGTGTCAGCCAGTTAGGCCCCGTAGTAGCGAGCCAGTACGATTGGAAGCAGGTGGAGCAAAATCCTTTCTTCTTTCCCGACGCCTCGCAGCTGGAGGCGCTGGATGAATACATGCGTGCCCTGAAAAAGGCGGGGGATTCGGTTGGGGCCAAGGTGCGGGTGGTGGCCACCGGCTTGCCCGTTGGCCTCGGAGAGCCGGTATTTGACCGACTCGATGCCGATTTAGCTCACTCTCTGATGGGGATTAATGCCGCCAAAGCGGTCTCCATCGGTGATGGTTTCGATGTGGTGACCCAAAAAGGTTCGGAACACCGGGATGAACTCTACCCCGATGGTTTCGCCAGTAACCACGCCGGCGGCGTGTTGGGCGGGATCTCCTCCGGTCAGCCCCTGCAGGCGGAGGTCGCTTTTAAGCCCACCTCTTCCATCATGGTCCCCGGACAGAGTATCAATGTCCGTGGGGAGCCTGTGGAGATGGTTACCCGGGGCCGGCACGACCCTTGTGTCGGGATCCGGGCGGTCCCCATCGTTGAGGCCATGGTGGCGATCACCCTGATGGATCACCTGTTGCGTCATCGTGCCCAATGCGGTGATGTACAGGTAGATACGCCGACTCTGTCGATGCGGGAAGGGTGACGATAGTGATCTTTGGTTCCCTGCCTGGGCCAAATCCACGTTAGCTTGTTTCACTGTCCAGATCTGAGTTTTTATGGATAACGCTCAACTCCTTATCAAACTGTTCAACCACGGGCTGGGTCAGGCCACCCAGACCCGTTTGTTGCACGGCCAAGATGAGCCACTCTACTTGCCGGCGGATCAGTACTGCCCCTACCACAGGATCTATTTTGCCCACGGGTTCGTCGCCAGTGCCCTGCACGAGTTGGCTCACTGGTGCCAGGCCGGGCCTGCCCGGCGCTTGCAGGTGGATTACGGCTACTGGTATGAGGCGGATGGGCGTACTGCGCAGCAGCAACAGCGCTTCGAAGCCCATGAGGCCAAGCCTCAGGCGATCGAGTGGTACCTGAGTCTGGCCTGGGGGCGGACCTTTGATGTCAGCGCCGATAACCTGAGTCTGGAAACCGATCGGCCCGCATTTCGTCGCGCGGTGCAGGCGGCGGCGCAGGCCTACTGCCACTGCGGTTGGCCAACCCGGGCGGTACAGCTGGCTCGGGATATGGCGTGTCTGGGACAGGGCCATATCGCCGAAGAACAGGACTTTTATTGGCCCGAGGAGAAGCTGTGTTCAAACTGGGACTGATCATCAATCCGCTGGCGGGCGTGGGGGGGAGTGTAGCCCTCAAGGGGTCCGATGGCGTTGCCGAGGCGGCGTTGGCTCTCGGCGCGACGCCCCGGGCACAGGAGCGAACCCGGCTGGCTCTCGAGTGGCTTCAGCCCCTGCCCTCCGGGCTGGTGATCCACACCGGTGATGGTGAGATGGGGGGCGACCTTGCCCGGGATATGGGGTTTGAAACGGTGATCTGCCACCATCCTGCCACGCCCAGCTCGGCAGAGGACACCCGTGTCTTGGCTGAACGACTGGCGGGCAGAGTGGACCTGATCCTCTTTGCCGGCGGCGATGGCACCGCACGGGATCTTTGCGCCGTACTTGGCGAGCGGCCGCAACCGGTACTGGGTGTGCCGGCGGGAGTGAAGATCCACTCCGGTGTCTATGCCATCAGTCCGGTCGCGGCCGGACGGGTCGCCGCCAAGATGATCCGGGGTGAACTGCTCTCGGTGACCGACGCGGAGGTACGGGACATTGACGAGACAGCGTTTCGCGCCGGACAGGTGCGTGCACGCTACTTTGGTCAGATGATGGTGCCGGAGGATCTGCGTTACCTGCAGGCGGTCAAGATGGGGGGGCGCGAGGAGACCTCCCTGGTGCTGGCGGACATCGCGGCCGAGACGGTGGAGAGGATGCAGGAGGCGGTAGAGGCGACACCGGAGTGCCAGTTCATCATGGGGTCCGGTTCTACGGTGGCCGCGATCATGGCCGAGCTGGGCCTGGAGAATACCCTGCTGGGCGTGGATCTGGTGCGATTTGAGCAGGGGCTGCCCTTCCTGGCAGGCCAGGATCTCACGGCGACACAGCTGCTAAACGCCTGCCGGGAGCGGCCCACCAAGCTCGTTATTACCCTGATCGGGGGCCAGGGCCACCTGTTGGGGCGCGGTAACCAACAGCTGTCGCCGGCGGTGATTGAGCAGATCGGTCGGGAGAACTTCTGGATAGTGGCCACCAAGAGCAAGTTGCGAGCCCTGGAGGGACGCCCCATGCTGGCGGACAGCGGCGCGCCTGATCTGGACCGCCGTTTAACAGGGCACTATCGGATTACCACCGGTTACCGAGATGCGGTACTCTACCCCCTGGCCGAGCCAGACGATGAACCTGTGGTATAGGAAAGTGACGAATGTTGGAACGTTGGGATGAGATCTGCCATCAGTGGGTGGCCCAGTTGCTGGAGACCGGTAGCGATGACGAGGTGTTTGCCAGCGGCTACCTGCAGGGCCATTTCGCCGTAGCGCTCTCTGAGCTGGAGCAGAATGAGGCACCTCAGTGGGCCGATCTGAAGGCGAGCCTGGAGCAGAAGCTCAGTGCTGCGCGATCGGAGCTGGCACCGTCGGACCTGGCGCTCATCCAAGCGGCGTGGGGGCAACTGGCGCAGCGGCTGCAAGCCTAAGGCACTCAAGCCACACTCCGTCAGACAAACAGCTAAGGCCGGGCATGCCCGGCCTTAGCTGTTTCTGTTTTTGGGTGATGCCTTGTCCCGCGGAGTTTAGTCCTGACGCTCTGGGCCACTGCCAGGCGCTTGGCCTTTGCGCAGCTGTCGGCGGGCAAAACGGCCCGGATCCAGCTGTGCCAGCAGGGACTGGCTCAGGGGCAGGGGTTCGTGGCACAGCTGACTGGCCAAAATCTCCGCACACAGCGTCGCGGAGCACAGTCCCCGTGAGCCCAGGCCGCTGACCATATAGAGGCCCGGTTGCGCCGGCAGAGGGCCGGGTTCGATGCCCGGTTGAGCCGCTGGCAGTTCAGCCCAGTCTGGAACCGCCCCCACCAGCGGCAAATGGTCACGGACTGCTGCCCGTACGGCGGCACGGCCCTCATCGTAGCCGGTTTGCGACAACTCCTGGCACCACCCCTGCTGCCCGAAACTGCGCCGCATCCGCTGTTCAATCTCGGTTTTATCCTCAGGTCGGAGGTCACTACGGTCGTCGCCACGACCGAAACTGGCACCACAGGTTAACCGTCCCTGCCACTGGGGCACCAGGTAGCCATCGGCGCAGAGCACGGTTTTCAGCGCACGGGTCTCTGGGCCCGCGCTGGGGTAGGCGATCTGCCCGCGAATGGGATTGAGAGGGATGGGCGATGTGGCTTTGAAGGCGGTGCTCTGGGCCCCCATGGCCAGAACGAGACTTTGCGCTTCGCAGTGCGTGGCGCCGTCATTAAAGGTGAGCTGCCAAGGGGGGCGGCCTGATGAAACCGTGCTTTCCCTGTATTCCAATTGGGTCAGGCGCTGTTGATAGTGACAGGTGAGGAGTCCGGTGGCCTCGGCATCGGCAAGCATTGCCCGGGTCAGTTGCTCGGGACAGAGCCAACCGCCCAGCGGGTAGCTGAGCCCGCCTCTCTCCAGGGGCAGATCGGCAATCTCGCTGGCCTCGGTGGCATTAACCCCATGGACCAGGGCGGGATCGAACCCCCTGTCACGGATCTTATCCAGCTTGGCCTGGCTGCGAGGGTCAACCGGGAGCTGGAGGACGCCGCACAGTTCGTGTGCGATAGAGTACCGCTCGGCCAGGCTCAACAACTGGGCACGGGCCAGGGGAAAGGCCTGGCGGTAGAACTGGCTGAGATCATCGTCGCCACCGTTGAGCAGCGGATAGAGTGCCCCCTGGCGATTGCCCGATGCCCCCTGGGCCGGCTCAGGGTCCTGGCAGTAGAGGGTGACCGGTTTGCCTCGTCGACAGAGGCTTCGGGCCAGGGCCGCGGCGGCGATGCCGGCGCCGATGATGACTGTCGGGGAGGTATCCTCAGGATCCGGTGTGGCCTCCGGGGAGACGGAAGCGGTCAAGGTGCCGTACATCATCTCCCGTTTCACCCCGTACCCCGGGGCCTTATGGACCTCGAACCCGGCCCCCTGCAGGCCACGACGGACATCTCCTGCGGCGGTAAAGGTGGCAAAGCTTGCGCCGGGCCGGGAGAGCCTGGCCATCTCACGATAGAGCGGCGGCTGCCACATCTGGGGGTTTCGGCTTGGGGTAAAGCCATCGAGGAACCAGGCATCAAATACCCCCTCCTGGCCCCGCGCCATCTGTGGTAAACGCTCGCAGAGGTCGCCGAACCAGAGATCCACCACCACCTGGCCCTGATCCATCACCAGGCGATGGCAACCGTCGCTCAGGGCCTGGGGGTAGTGGTGACGAAGAGTCTTGGAGATCTCCGCCAGCTCAGGCCAGGGGCGATGGGCTCGGGCCAGGTCCGTGATACTCAAGGGAAACTTCTCAACGCTGACGAAATGGAGTCGACGGCAGGTTGAGGCTGGCATTTTGCGACGAAATTGGCGAAAGTGGTGCCATAACACCAGCAGGTTCAGTCCGGTACCAAAGCCCGTTTCTGCCACCGCAAAGTGGCGCCGGGGATGGTGAGCCAGCCGCTTAGGAAGGTCACTGTGATGCAAAAACACGTACTCGGTCTCGGCGACACCATCGTCACTGGAGAAGTAAACGTCGTCAAACTCGGTGGCAACCGGGGCAGCGGGGTTGGACCAATCGATGCTGGCGTGGGTCAGGGTGCTCACGATCACTCTCATTTTTCACAATGGAACCGGTATTCTACCGCCTCTTGGTGAGAGCCGACCAGTTCAGGCTGGGCTTCGGGCTACCATAGCGACGGTTGAAACAGGTCGAGATATAGGACGAACAGATGAAAAGAGCGGTCATTACCGGGATTGGGGTGATCTCGAGTATCGGTAACAACGCCGAAGAGGTCACGGCTTCCCTACGTGCGGGAAAAAGTGGCATCACATACTCCGAACAGTTTGAACAGATGGGGCTGCGCAGCCGTGTCTGGGGTGATTTGAAGATCAACCCTGCCGATCACATCGATCGGAAGGTGATGCGCTTCATGGGTGACGCTGCCGCCTACGCTTACCTGGCGATGGAGCAGGCGATCGCCGATGCCGGCTTGGATGAAAGCCAGGTCAGTAACGAACGCACCGGGGTGATTGCCGGAACCGGTGGTGCGTCGGGGCAGAACCAGGTACTGGCGGCGGATACATTGCGGGAAAAAGGGGTGCGCCGCGTCGGACCCTACATGGTACCGCGGATCATGGCCTCGACGGCTTCTGCCTGTCTGGCAACCCCGTTTAAGATCAAAGGGGTGAACTACTCCATCAGCTCTGCCTGCGCCACCAGTGCTCACTGCATCGGCAATGCAGTGGAGCAGATCCAGCTTGGCAAGCAGGATATCGTCTTTGCCGGTGGCTCTGACGAACTGCACTGGACCCTGGCGATGGGCTTTGACGGTATGGGTGCCCTCTCCACCAAGTACAACGAGGACCCCACCCGTGCTTCCCGCACCTACGATGTGGACCGCGATGGTTTCGTGATCTCCGCAGGTGGCGGCATCCTCGTGGTGGAGGAGCTGGAGCATGCCCTGGCTCGCGGCGCGAAGATCTACGCCGAAGTTGTTGGCTACGGTGCCAACTCCGATGGCTACGACATGGTTGCTCCCTCTGGCGAAGGCGCGGTGCGCTGCATGAAGCAGGCACTGGCCCAGGCTGAAGCGGCCGGTGCCAAAGAGGTGGAATACCTGAATACCCACGGCACCTCTACGCCGGTTGGCGATACCCGGGAGCTGGCGGCGATCCGCGAAACCTTCGGTGACAAGGCACCGTTGATCAGCGCCACCAAGTCAATGACGGGGCACTCCCTTGGGGCCGCCGGGGTCCATGAAGCGATCTACTCCCTGCTGATGATGCAGCACGGTTTTGTTGCCCCTTCCATCAACATCGATAACCTTGATCCCGATGCCGAGGGGATGCCCATCGTCACCAAGACACTGGAGAGGTCGCTCACCACAGTGATGAGCAACAGTTTCGGCTTCGGGGGAACCAACGCGGCGCTGATCTTCCGCAAAATGGACTGATCCGAAGCAATAAAAAACGCCCCGGGAGCCCAGGCCCCGGGGCGTTTTTTTATCGTCGTTCAGACGCAGTGACAGGCTTGCTTGACGCTGCCGCTGAGTTGGCGTTGGGGTGATGGCTGAATTGAGACTTCGCATCCGTTACACTGGCGGCTCTGTTGTACCCACTACCTGAAAAAGATGAACCTCTTAGCCGACGAAAACATGGCTGCACTGACACCGCTGTTTGCTCCCCTGGGGCGGTTACGTGCCCTGCCGGGCCGCGACATATCGGCGACGGATATGGCAGATGTGGAAGCCCTACTGGTCCGCTCGGTGACCCGGGTGGATGCGTCTTTGCTGGCCGCAGCGCCCAAATTGCGCTTCGTTGGTACCGCCACCATAGGAACAGATCACCTGGATCTGGCCGCGCTTTCCGAGCGGGGGATCCGCTGGGCCAATGCGCCGGGCTGCAATGCTGAGGCGGTGGGGGAGTGGGTACTCCAGGCCTTGCTGGTGCTGGCTCTGCGCAGCGGCCGCGCTCTGCGCGACTGCACCCTGGGCATCGTCGGTGTGGGCAATACGGGCAGCGCCGTACTCAGGCGCTTGAAGGCGCTCGGGGTTAGGGTGCTGTGTTGCGATCCCCTGCGCCAGGCCGCAGGGGACTCCGGCCCCTGGTTCTCCCTTGACCAGCTCCTGGCACAGTGCGATGGCATCACGCTGCATGTGCCCCTGGTAGAAGGGGGAGCAAACGCGACCCGTGCACTGCTGGATCAACAACGGTTGGCTCAGCTGGGGGAGGGCGCCTGGCTGCTCAACGCCAGCCGGGGCGAAGTGATCGACAACCGGGCCTTAGTCGCCGAGAAGCGACGCCGGCCGGATCTGAAACTGGCACTGGACGTGTGGGAGCAGGAGCCTCTCCCGATGCCGGAGTTGGTTGAGCTGGCGGATATCGCGACGCCTCATATTGCAGGCTACTCCCTCGAGGGCAAGATCCGTGGCAGCTTGATGTTGCATTGCGCCTTGACCCGGGGGCAGGTGAGAACGCCCGCGCTGGCGGAGCTGCTCGACGCTCCGGCGAAGCCCGCGGAGGCGGCGCCGACCACTCTGGATGACCAGAGCCTGCTTGGTCTTCTGCAGCAGGTGTTTGATCTCGAGAGGGAGGATGAACGCTTTCGAGCGGCCCTACCCGGGGGATTCGATGCCCGGCGCAAAGCCAATCTGGCCCGACGGGAGTGCAGTGCCCTGACTCTGCGTCCTGTTGACGACACGCAGCGAACGGTGTTGTCGGCGCTGGGTTTTTCATTGACCGAATAAGTAAACGAAGAGAAGAGAGAATATGTATAACGTTGCCGTTTTAGGGGCTACCGGTGCGGTAGGCCAGACCATGATCGAGATCCTGGAGCAGCGGGATTTCCCCGTTGCCAAGCTGTTCCCTTTGGCCAGTGCCAACAGCGTCGGTAAAACCATCAGTTTCAAGGGCGAGGAGATCGATGTTATCGATGTCGATAGCTTTGATTGGAGCCTGGCGGAGATCGGCCTGTTCAGCGCCGGTGGTAGCATCTCTGAAAAGTGGGCGCCCATCGCCGCCGATGCCGGTTGCGTGGTGATCGACAACACTTCCCACTTCCGCTACGACCCGGAGATCCCGCTGGTGGTGCCAGAGGTCAACCCCCATGCGTTGGCAGAGTTCCGTAACCGCAATATCATCGCTAACCCCAACTGCTCCACCATCCAGATGCTGGTCGCCCTCAAGCCGCTGCACGATGCCTTCGGTATCGAGCGAATCAACGTCTGTACCTACCAGTCAGTCTCCGGTGCCGGCAAGCGAGCTATTGAGGAGTTGGCCAAGCAGTGCAGCCAACTGCTGCAGGGGCTTCCGGCCACCAGTGAAGCGTTCGAGCAGCAGATCGCCTTCAACGCCCTCCCCAAGATCGATGTCTTCATGGACAACGGTTACACCAAGGAGGAGATGAAAATGGTGTGGGAGACCCAGAAGATTTTCGGCGATGCGGATATCAAGGTGAATCCTACTGCTGTCCGGGTGCCGGTGTTCTATGGCCATGGGGAAGCGATCCACATTGAGACCCGCCAGCCCACGTCGGTGGAGGAGGCCAAGGCACTGCTGGCATCGGCACCGGGCGTGACGCTGATGGCAGAAGATGAGGAGTACCCGACCCAGTTTGGCAACGCCCAGGGGCAGGACGATGTCTTCGTTGGCCGGGTGCGCCAGGACATCAGCCACCCACAGGGATTGGATCTCTGGGTCGTCGCGGACAACATCCGTAAGGGTGCAGCGTTGAATTCAGTACAAATTGCCGAGCTTTTGGTGCAGGATTATCTTTAACGCTAGATAACCCATACTCAGGCTCCGAAAGAGCCTGAGTTTCAACGAGAAGGTAAGTGGGAATGACAAATAAAACTCTGACTCGTGCCTCCCGCATCGCGGCCCTTGGTGGCGCCCTGGTATTAACATCCCTGGCGGCGCAAACGCTGACGGAAGAGGCTCAGGTTAGTGAGGTGGCTGAGCAGCCATTGGCGCAGTACGGTCCCACTACCCGTACCGATACGCTTTGGCGCATCGCCAATCAGGTCCGTCCGGACTCCGAGGTGACCATCTATCAGGTGATGCAGGCGCTGTACAATGCTAACCCCCATGCCTTCACCAGCTCCAATTTCAACTCTCTGGAGCGCAACCGGACGCTGACCATCCCCGCCAAATCGGTGATGTTGTCTCAGCCTGCCACCGAAGCGATGGCCAAGGCTCGTCAGCATGACCAGAGCTGGAAGTCCGTGTCCGCCGCCGACATCGCCGAGAGCCTGTCGACCAAGGTCGATCAACTGACCCAGAGTAACGCCGAGCTTAACGAGCGTTTGGCCGCGGCGCAGGCCCAAGTGACTCAGCAGGCAGAGCTGCGTCAGAGGTTGCGTGAGGAACTGGCGGTTAAATCCGAGGAGGCGAACTTTCTGCGTGAAGAAAATACGCAGCTCAAGTCCCAGGTAGTTGCCCTTGAGAATGAGCTGAACCTGCTGCGTAGCGCCCTGGATGATCAGCAGGGGGCCAACCGTGATCTGGCGCAGGAGCTGGATGCTCAGCTCAACGTGGCAGAGTCCCCGGTGATGGATGCCGTGGTGAATGAGCCCGCGGTGACGGATGCCGTGGTGAATGAGCCGACCACCGCCAACTCTGCGTCACCCTGGTCAGCCTTTTTGGCCGATCCCATGAAGGTGGCGCCACTCGCCGCTGTGCCTCTGGCGCTGCTGCTCGCGGTACTGCTGTTCTGGCGTCGCCGGTCGCAGTCTGAAGAGGAATCCTCAGCTTTTGTGGAGGAGGATCAGGAAAGCGTCGAGCAGGAGGAGGCATACGCCACGAGCGCCGATCGGGTTGAACTGCCGTTGACCGAGCCCAGTGCTCAAACCCCATCGACGAACGTCCAGGAACCGGTGGCGACGGAGAGGGAGAGCGAGGCGAACCTCACCGAGGTGCAGCCAAAACCTTTCGAGGCGATTGAGGAGACTGCGGTGGCTGAGGTGAGCCAGTCGGTAGAGATGCACTCTGCCACTGAAGCTAACGAGCCTGTCGACGAGGAGGAGAAGAACACCTCATCGCCCCCTCAACAATTCTCTTCTGACCTCCCCGCCTGGGATCAGCCTGCTGCTTGGGCGAATGAGTCGGATCAAGTGGAGGCCGAAGTGGATGAGACGGAGTTGTCACCACTGGCCCGGGATGCTAAGTCTGCGGAACTGCTCACGATGGAGTTCGATGGCGATCTGGGTGAGGCGAGGCATCAACCTCAGGGCGCTGACGAGAAGCGGGAGGTCCAGGAGGAGATCGACTTTGATGAGCTGCTGTCTGGCATGGAGAGTGCGCCTGCGACGGCAGATGCGCCCATCGGGGGCCAGAAACAGTCAGCTGACTATATCGATATTGATGAGCTGCTCAAGGAGAGTGACTTGTCCTTTGTCGAAGATGCGGGTGACGATGAGCGGGAGTCGATGATCGCGATGCCTGAGACGCCGATGAATGAGGTTGGGGTCTCGGCAAAGCTGGATCTGGCCCGTGCCTACATCGAGATCGATGACAAGGACAGTGCCCGGGCCCTGCTCAAAGAGGTCAGCGCAGAGGGCAGTGATGGCCAGCGCGGCGAGGCCCAGACACTGCTCAATCAACTGTAAGCCTAAGCGTTTTTGGGAAAAAACGGTGGTTTAGGCCACCGTTTTTTTTATTCCAGACGCTTCCGCTAACCCTGGTGGCTTTTCGGTCCCGGCATGGAAGGGCTGGGCGGAGCCCGGTCTGGGGCAGAAAACGGTGAAGCTTGGGAGTAGGGCCGTTATAATGCGCGCCCGAACATGACGAGGGGGCACTATGCGCATCGCACTGGGGATTGAGTACAACGGCCATGGCTTTTTTGGCTGGCAAAAACAGCGGGAAGTGGTCGGGATCCAGCAGCGGCTGGAGGAGGCTCTGGCCAAGGTGGCGAATCATCCTGTGGAGGTGATCTGCGCCGGCCGCACGGATGCGGGCGTTCACGGTACCGGCCAGGTGGTGCACTTCGACAGTCAGTTCGATCGTCGGCCAGCGGCCTGGACTCTGGGGGTAAACACCCACCTGCCGGACAACATCGCCGTCCGCTGGGCCCAGCCGGTCAGCGATGAGTTCCATGCCCGTTTCTCCGCAACCGCCCGCCGCTACCGTTACATCATCTACAACCACCGCTTGCGTCCCGGGATCCTGCGCCATGGCGTCAGCCACTACCATCAGCGCCTGGATGAACAGAAGATGCATGAAGCTGGCCAGTTGCTGTTGGGCGAGCGGGATTTCTCCGCCTTCCGGGCGGTGCAGTGCCAGTCCAAGAGTCCCTGGCGAAACGTGCACCACCTCAGGGTCAGTCGCCAGGGTGACTACGTGATTGTGGACATCAAGGCCAACGCCTTCGTGCACCACATGGTCCGAAATATCGTTGGCTCGCTGATGGAGGTCGGACAGGGCAACCAGCCAAAGAGCTGGATCTCGGACCTGCTCAACGCCAAGGATCGTAACCTGGCCGCCGCAACCGCCAAGGCGGAGGGCCTCTACCTGGTCGAGGTGGATTACCCGGCCCAGTTCAGTCTGCCGAAGACGCCGGCCGGTCCCCTGTTCCTGCCCGACCCCCTGTAGGTAGGAAGCGGTATATTCATGCCATAAGTGCCTGTTGATACAGATGTTTAGAGGGTATGACCAGTTTTCGTTAGCCGCCTAAAGTCCCTTGTGGTTTAATGGCTGCCATGTTAGCGCCGGCGGTGGCAGCCAGAAACGCACGATAGGGGCACATTGCCCAGCGAATAGCGACACGTTCCCCGCCAGAAAGGTCAAAATTGCCGAAATGGAGACAGGACCACGATGAGTTGGTTAACAAAGATCCTGCCGAAAAGTAAAACCGTATCCGACCGACGCCGTAGTGTGCCCGAAGGGGTCTGGAACAAATGCAGTAAGTGCGACCAGATCCTGTACGGTGCGGAGCTCCAACGTAATCTGCAGGTCTGCCCCAAGTGTGGCAACCATATGCGGATCACCGCCCGGGAGCGCCTGGAGGCCTTCCTCGATGAGGGCAACCGACAGGAGTTGGGTAGCGAGCTGGAACCCCAGGATATCCTCAAGTTCCGTGATTCCAAGAAGTACAAAGACAGGATCGTCCAGGCGACCCGAAGCAGCGACGAGAAAGATGCGCTGGTGGCGATGCGCGGTGAGCTGATGGGGATGCCGATCGTGGTGTGTGCCTTCGAGTTTGCCTTCATGGGAGGTTCCATGGCGTCCGTGGTGGGCGCACGGTTTGTTCGTGCGGTTGAAGTGGCGCTGGAGGAGCGGATCCCGCTGGTCTGCTTCTCTGCCAGTGGCGGTGCCCGCATGCAGGAGGCTCTGTTCTCCCTGATGCAGATGGCCAAAACTTCGGCAGCGCTGGCACGGATGCGCGACCAGGGTATTCCCTATATTTCGGTGATGACGGACCCCACCATGGGCGGTGTTTCCGCTTCCCTGGCGATGCTCGGTGATCTCAACGTGGCGGAGCCCAATGCCCTGATCGGCTTTGCCGGTCCCCGGGTGATTGAACAGACCGTTCGTGAAAAGTTGCCGGAAGGTTTCCAGCGCAGTGAGTTCTTGCTGGAGAAGGGCGCCATCGACATGATCATCGATCGCCGCGAGATGCGGGAAACCCTGGCCCGTAACCTGGCCAAGCTGACTCACCAGACCCCGATGGAAACCGTTGAGCCTAACGAGCTGGCCCCCGCATGACCCCTGGGCTCGACGCCAGCGATTCCCTGGCGGTGTGGTTGGAGAAGATCCTGCAGCTGCACCCCAGTGAGATTGATCTGGGCCTGACCCGTCTGCGTCGTGTGGCGATGCGGATGGGGCTCACCGCGCTCCCCGATAGCCAGGTGATCACCGTCGCCGGCACCAATGGCAAGGGCACCACCTGTGCCCTGATGGAGCAGATCCTGATGGCGGATGGTCACCGGGTCGGTGTGTTCAGTTCGCCCCATATCGAGCGCTACAACGAACGGGTTCGCATCGACGGGCAGGAGTTGCCGGACCAGGACCACGTCGATGCCTTTACCGCTATTGCCGCGGCGCAGCAGGACACCAGCCTCACCTTTTTCGAGTATTCCGCCCTGGCGGCACTCTGGCTATTTGCCCGCGAGCGCCCCGATGTGGTGCTGCTGGAGGTGGGCCTGGGTGGACGCCTCGACGCTACCAACCTTATCGACGCTGATATTGCGGTGATCACCACGGTGGACCTGGATCACCAGGAGTATCTCGGTGATACCCGTGAGAAGGTGGGGCGCGAGAAGGCGGGGATTATGCGCGCCGGGCGCCCGGTCATCTGCGGCGATCCCAATCCACCGGAATCGGTGGCCACTTGTGCCGCCGAGCTCGGTGCGATCTTGCTGCAACGGGGCGAGGCGTTTGAACTTGTTGCCGACCATGACCAATGGACGTATCAAAGTCCGGGCTATCGCTTTGGTGCGCTCCCGTTGCCGGCCATCCCGCTGGATAACGCCGCGACGGCTATCACCGCACTGCGCCAGCTTGAGGGAGGTGTCAGCGAAACGGCGATTCGACGGGGGCTTTCGCAGGTGCGGGTTCCGGGGCGACTCGAGGTATTGAGTCACGCTCCGGATCTGGTACTGGATGTGGCGCACAACCCCCAGGCCGGAGCCTACCTGGCCCAGTGGCTCAAGCGTCAGTCTTACGACGGGATCCATGCGGTTTGCGGCATGTTGGCGGATAAGGATGTGAAGGCGACGCTGGCCCCGTTGGGGGAGCTGCCGCTGCGCTGGTACCTGGCGGACCTGAATGTGCCGCGGGGCGCCCCCGCTTCCCGGTTGCTTTTTGCCTTGAACGACGCGCCGGGGCCAGTGGCGACGCCACAATGCTTCGATTCTGTCAGTGCCGCGTTGTCGGAAGCGCTGAGTCGGGCCCGTCACGGGGAGCTGGTGATCCTGTTCGGGTCATTTTACACTGTGGCCGAAGCAAAAGCGTATTGGCGAACGAGGAGTTAGGATTGGCAACCCCGATGCAAAATCGACTGGTGGGATTGATGGTACTGACCGCCCTGGGGGCGCTGTTCCTGCCGGATTTGCTCAACGGTGAAAAGGCGAGGGTGGAGGAGCAATTTGCCACCATCCCGTTGCGCCCCAACACCGCCGCCATCTCTACGCCGGAGGACGCCTTTGCGCCTATCGAGGCGCAAGCTGCTCCGGTACTGCCTGAGTTGGAGGAGGAGGTGGAGCCGGCAACGCAGGCGTCACAGGATCGCCCCGACAACGACTCTGTCGAACCTCAACCCAAGCCTCGCCCCTCCACCGAGCGACCCAAGGCACAAAGCCAGGCAGAGACTGCCGGCTGGACCCTGAGGGTGGGCAGCTTTCGCAGTGCGCAGAATGTAAAGCGACTGGTCCAGGAGCTGCGGGAGAAGGGGTACCCTGCCTACAGTGTGCCGTCGGCGCCGGTTGAGGGGGAACTGACGGTGGTCTACATCGGTCCTGAGATCGACCGTAAGGTATTGGCCGCTATGCAGGACAAACTGGAGCGGCAACGCTCACTGAAGGGACGCCTGGAGCGTTATGATCCCTTAAAAATATGAACAGACCCGCCTTTTGGCGGGTTTTTTTTGCTTTACGCCGAGGGGCTGTGTGTTTTTCCCCGAAGCGGTGTGAAAACGGGTCGGCTCTGGTAAACTCGCCCGCCAAAAATGATTGCTCAAGAAGGGACTATGGAAACCATGGTGTGGATCGATTATGCAATTCTCGGGGTCATCGCTCTGTCGGTCATCATCAGCCTGGTGCGGGGGTTTGTCCGCGAAGCGATGTCACTGGCGGTTTGGATCGGGGCCTTCGTTATTGCCAGTCGGTTTTACGAGGATCTGGCGGTCTACCTGACCCAGATCAACGAGCCGATGCTGAAGAAGGGAGCGGCCGTCGCCATCCTGTTTGTGGCCACCCTGGTTATCGGCGCCTTGGTGAATTACCTGGTTGGGCAGTTAGTGGAAAAGACCGGCCTTAGCGGCACCGACCGGGTCTTAGGCGCCTGTTTTGGCGCCCTGCGCGGTGTCCTTGTGGTCAGCGCGGTGCTCTTTTTCCTCGACAGTTTCACCACCGCGTCATCGGCACTCTGGTGGCAGGATTCCACCCTAATCCCGGAGTTTGGCATAGTTATCCAGTGGTTTTTCGAACATATAGAGCAATCTTCCAGCTTCCTGAAAGAAATATAACCCCTACATTAGAACATCGACCTTTGTGAGGACCCTCAATCATGTGTGGTATTGTCGGTATCGTTGGCCATTCTCCTGTGAATCAGCTGATCTATGATGCCTTGACCGTTTTGCAGCACCGCGGCCAGGACGCCGCCGGGATCTGTACGCTTGATGGTGAAGCTTTCCGCCTGCGAAAGGCCAATGGCTTGGTCAAGGACGTTTTTGAAACCAAGCATATGCACCGCCTTCAAGGGTCGACCGGTATCGGTCATGTGCGCTACCCCACCGCCGGCAGCTCCAGTTCCTCAGAGGCGCAGCCGTTTTATGTCAACTCGCCCTTTGGCATCACCCTGGCTCACAACGGCAACCTGACCAATTACGATGAGCTGGTGGCCCTGATGGCGGTGATGCGTCGTCATATCAACACCGGCTCCGACTCGGAGCTGATGCTCAACGTGCTGGCGCACGAGCTCCAGCAGTCAGGCGGGCAGCGCCCCAGTGCCGACGAGGTGTTCCACGCGGTAACCCAGCTCAACCGTCAGGTTCGAGGCGCTTACGCGGCGGTGGCCCTAATCATCGGAGTGGGCATGGTGGCGTTTCGCGATCCCTTCGGGATCCGCCCCCTGGTTCTTGGCAAGAAAAAGACCGAGCAAGGTTATGAGTACATGGTAGCGTCCGAGTCGGTAGCACTGGATGCGTCCGGTTTCGCCACGATGCGCGATGTGATGCCCGGCGAGGCGATCTTCGTAGATAACGACGGGCAACTGTTTACCCGTCAATGTGCAGACCAGGTCCACCACGTGCCCTGTATCTTCGAGTACGTCTACTTCTCCCGACCGGACTCGACCCTGGATCAGATCTCCGTTTACGGCAGTCGGGTCAACATGGGGACCAAGCTGGGCGCCAAGATCGCTCGGGAGTGGCGGGATCATGACATCGATGTGGTGATCCCGATCCCGGAAACCTCATGCGATATCGCCCTGCAGATTGCCACCGAGTTGAACCTGCCCTATCGCCAAGGCTTCGTGAAGAACCGCTACATCGGCCGTACCTTCATCATGCCGGGCCAGGTTCAGCGCAAGAAGTCGGTTCGTCGCAAGCTCAACGCGATTGACCAGGAGTTCAAGGGCAAGAATGTGCTCCTGGTGGACGACTCCATCGTTCGCGGCACGACCTCGGAGCAGATCATTGAGATGGCTCGGGAAGCGGGGGCGAAGAAGGTGTATTTCGCCTCGGCGGCTCCGGAGATCCGTTTCCCTAACGTTTACGGTATCGATATGCCCACCTCCGAGGAGCTGATCGCCTATGGCCGAGACGTGGACGAGATCTGTGACAAGATCCGTGCTGATGGGCTGATCTTCCAGGATATTGAAGACCTGGAAGCGGCGGTACGGGAGGCCAACCCTTCGATCGAGCACTTTGAAACCTCGGTGTTCACCGGCTCCTACGTCACCGGTGATATTGACCAGACCTACCTGGATCGCCTCAATGCCAGCCGCAGCGATGACGCCAAGGCAGCAAAATCCGGCGAGCAGAGCACCAACCTCGAGATCCACAATCTCTGCCACCCCTGATCCCGGACAATAAAAAAGGCCCCGACAACCGTCGGGGCCTTTTTTATGCTGACTGGTGATCAACCCGCCCATGCGGAGAGTCAGGTCGTCAGCCCACGTAGGCGGGCCCGAAACCGTAATTCCAGAGGATCACGGAGCTGGCCATGATCCCCACCAGCAACACTAAGCCGCAGGTTACCAGGGAGCTGGCGTAGATAAATCCGCGCTCCTCCGGGATGTTCATCAGGATGGGAACGCCGGAGTAGAGCAGGTACACCGAATAGGTGATCCCCACCAAGCCCGCTACCATGAGGAACCACAGAACCGGGTAGAGTGCGGCAAAGCCCACCATGAACATGGGCGTTGCGGTGTAGGCGGCCAGCTCAAGGGCCTGTGAAAACTGAGGCTGGGCCCCGAATGTCTTGGCCATCCAGTGGGTTAGGTAGGCCAGCAGGAACACACCGACAATGAGAGCGACGTACATGGCCCCGGCCATTTTCAGGGCACTGGCCTTGGTCAGGTAGATGGGATCGCCGGCTCCGATGTCCCAGCCGATGTGTGCGGCGGCAAAATAGCCACAGATGCTCGGTATGAGCGCGATGATCAGGATGTGGATCAGGCTGGAGGAGAGGCCTTCGTGGCTGCGTTCGATGCTCTTCCACTCGCGTCTAGGGTGAGCATAGAGTCCCCATAAATGGTTCAAAATCATAGTTATAGTCCTTTTCTTAGTCACTATGGCCAGTGTCGTTACGTCAGACACTACAACTACTTCTGTACAGCGATAGCTCGAACGGGGCGGCCCCGAGCGACCTTAGATCTAGTTATTGGTGAATGTTTAGTCAGAGTCAAGCCGTTTCTGCAGGAGTGGAGCGGGGCTGGGGTATACTGCGCGCCCACCCAGACCTGAATTGATGAGCCTAAGGAGAGGATCACTCGCCATGGATGCTGTGGAAACCCTGTTGCAGCCGGTTTTTCGATTTCTCAGCTGCCGTACCCCTGACGCCTGGTTGCGACAGGCGACGGAAGATCTTTCCCTGCTGCTGATTGACCATGCGAACTGTGAGCTCAAGGCCGCGCAGTCCGCGGTGAGGCTGTTGCGTCACTACAGCGACGATGACACTGACTGGCTGACGGCGCTGAAACCCTACGAGGCCCTCGCCTTTGGCCGTTGCAGCATGGTGGAGTTCGAGACCGCCGTTGGCCAGCAGCGGTTGCCCAGCCCAAACACGCGTTCGCCCATGGTGGATAAGTTGCACCTGTTGATTCGGGAGGAGCTTCACCATTTTCGCCAGGTGGTGGCTCTGATGGCGCAGCGGCAGATCCCATACCGGCATCTGCCTGCCGGAGGTTATGCGGCGCGACTGCGTCAGCACTGTCGCCATCATGAGCCTGCCCGGCAGATCGATCTCTGTATCGTCGGGGCGTTGATCGAGGCCCGCTCCTGTGAGCGCTTCGCCGCTTTGGTACCCAATGTCGATGAGACCCTGGCCTGCTTTTATCGCTCGCTGCTGCGCAGTGAGGCACGGCATTTCGAGGATTACCTGGCGCTGGCGAATGCCATCGACCCTGCGCAGGTATCTCAGAGGGTGGCGGAGTTGGTTCAGGTGGAAGGGGAGCTGATCCTGGCTGGGGAGGCGTCGGTGCGCTTTCACTCCGGGGTGCCGATGACCTGAGGCGTCGCAAAACAAAGCGCCCCTTGGCGGGGCGCTTAAAGTTGGTCAGTGCTGGGGTTACAGCGGCTGGCTGTGGAGTGTGGCCCCCTGGGGCGTCAGCTCCAGCACGCTGTCCTGGCTGTACCAGTCTCCCACCACCAGGCGCCGGCGCTGGTTGTCCAGTTCGTGGATCGCCGGCCTGTGGGTGTGGCCGTGGATCATCACGTCCACCCCCTGCTCGGCCATCAGATGTTCAACGGCTTGCGCGGTCACGTCCACCGGCTTGTAATCTGCCTGGGTCGCCTTTTGCTTGGACTGGGCCCGTCCCCGATCGGAGAGGTAGCGCCGCACCTTCAGCGGCAGCGCCAGGGTCAGCGGCAGGAACCAGGGCCGGCAACGGAGGCGGCGAAACTTCTGGTACTCGACATCGTCGGTGCAGAGGCTGTCGCCATGCAGGATCACCGCCGGGGTGCCAAACAGGTCGATCCGGGCGACCTCCGGCAGCAGGGTCAGACCGCAGCGCTTTGCAAAGCGCTTGCCGACGGCGAAGTCCCGGTTGCCGTGAAGGAAAAACACCTGGGTCTGATCGCTGGCACTGCGCAGTAGGGTCGCCACCTCCTCGGTGAAGGCGTTGTGGTCATCGTCGCCTATCCAGAACTCGAACAGATCGCCGACGATATACAGCGCGTCACACCCCGCAAGCTGAGTTTCGACGAAGCGGCGAAACGCTTGGGTGATGTCCGGCCGGCTGGGGCAGAGGTGGAGGTCCCCGATCACCAGTACGCGGGAGCCAGACGGGACTGCCCCCGCGGTCGGTGTCCAGGGCATGGATGCCTTATTCGGCAACGGTAACACGCTCAATGATTACCGATTCCAGCGGAACGTCCTGGTGCATACCGCGGTTGCCGGTGTCGACCCCTTTGATCTTCTCGACCACATCCATTCCGTCGGAGACTTCACCAAATACGCAGTAGCCAAAGCCCTGCATCGACTCGTTTTTGAAGTCGAGGAAGGTGTTGTCGCTGACGTTGATGAAGAACTGGGCGGACGCGGAGTGTGGATCCGGGGTGCGGGCCATGGCGATGGTACCGGTCTTGTTGGAGAGGCCGTTACTCGCTTCGTTCTGGATGGTTTCCCGGGTGGGCTTCTGTTGCATCATCTCGTCGAAGCCACCGCCCTGGATCATGAAGCCGTCGATGACACGGTGGAATACGGTGCCGTCGTAGAAGCCGTCTTTGGCGTAGCGGAGAAAGTTCTCCACGGTGATCGGCGCTTTTTCAGCGTTGAGGACGAGGGTGATGTCACCGAAGTTGGTATGCAAAGTAACCATAATGGTCAGTCTCTTGATTGCGAGTTAGAGGCGGATCCTAACCGATCCCGGGGTGGGGAAAAAGCGGATCGAATCGCCCGGTGGTCATGCTAGAATAGCGCCTTTCGATTTTTATCCCGACCCATCCGGAACAAAGAGCGTAATGATGTTGCAGATCTACAACACCCTGACCCGTCAGAAAGAGGAATTCAAACCCATCGTGCCCGGCAAAGTGGGCATGTATGTGTGCGGGGTGACGACGTACGACCTCTGCCACATCGGTCACGCCCGGACCTATGTCGCTTTCGATACCACCGTCCGTTTTCTGCGTCACCTGGGGTTCGATGTGACTTACGTGCGCAACATTACCGATGTGGAAGACAAAATCATCAACCGGGCCAACCAGAATGGTGAAAAGTGGCAGGACCTGGTGTCCCGCAATGTGGCGCTGATGCATGAGGACTTCGATGCCCTTGGACTGCTGCGTCCGGACATTGAGCCTACTGTCAGCGGGCATATGGATGAGATCATCGCCATCATCGACGCCCTGGTGAAGAAGGGGCACGCCTATGTCACCGACGCCGGGGATGTGCTGTTCGAGGTCAACACCTTCGCGGATTACGGCAAACTGTCGCGCCAGGACCTGGAGCAGTTGCAATCCGGTGCCCGGGTGGAGGTGGATGAGAGTAAGCGCAACCCGATGGACTTTGCCCTCTGGAAGAGTGCCAAGCCCGGTGAGCCCAGCTGGGACTCCCCATGGGGCCATGGCCGCCCCGGCTGGCACATCGAATGTTCCGCCATGAGCAGCAAGCACCTGGGTAAAGTGTTTGATATCCACGGTGGCGGCTCCGACCTGATGTTCCCGCACCACGAGAACGAGGTGGCCCAGAGCTGCTGCGCCAACGATAACCACTACGTGAACTACTGGATGCACTCCGGCATGGTGCAGGTCAACAAGGAGAAGATGTCCAAGTCCCTGGGGAACTTCTTCACCATCCGGGATGTGTTGACCCAGTACCAGGCGGAGTCCGTGCGCTACTTCCTGCTCTCCAGCCACTACCGCAGTCAGCTGAACTATTCGGAAGAGAACCTGGACCAGGCGCATGCTGCCCTTGAGCGACTCTATACGGCCCTGCGGGGGGTCACCCCCGCCACCGAGGTGGCCATGGACAGTGACCATGCGCGGCGCTTCGAAGCGGCCATGAAGGACGATCTCAACACCGCAGAAGCGCTGCCGGTGCTCTTTGACCTGGCCCGGGAGCTGAACATCACCAAGGAGGATGGTGAATCGGAGCAGGCTGCACAGCTGGCAGGCCTCATGGTGAAGCTGGGGAGTATCCTGGGTCTGCTTGGCCAGGAGCCGGAAGCCTTTTTGCAGGGTGGGGGCGACGATGCGGAGGTGGCAAAGATCGAAGCCCTGATCCAGCAGCGTAACCAGGCCCGTGCAGATCGCGACTGGGCCGCCGCCGATGCCGCCCGCGATGCCTTGAACGACATGGGTATCGTGTTGGAAGACGGTGCTGGTGGCACCAGCTGGCGTCGAAAATAAACGGTCGCTGTCGATTGAAGCCGGGCCACGCTCGGAAAAAGGGAGCCTCATTGAGGCTCCCTTTTTCATGGCCTCAGAGCAACTCAAAAGTGGTACCAGGTCAGTGGTCGGAGTCGAGGCTTGATGGGGTGAAGGGCGAGGCGTTTGATTGCGCTAAAAAAATGCCCCCGCTTGCTTTGCGCTTAAAACGGGGGCGGCATTATCGCTGGGAGGGCGGGCTCAAACGGCAGGCGCCTCAGCGCTGTGGATCGTGGTAGCGCTCGCAGGCGTAGAGGGTGTTCTCAAGCAGGCAAGCGATGGTCATGGGACCGACGCCACCAGGGACGGGCGTGATATAGCCGGCGCGCTGTGCTGCCTGGTCGAACTGGACGTCCCCGACCAGCTTGCCTGAGTCCAGCCGGTTGATGCCGACATCGATGACGATGGCGCCGGGCTTGATCCACTCGCCGGGAATGAAGCCCGGTTTGCCGACGGCCACGACCAACAGGTCTGCCTGGCGCACATGGTGCTCAAGGTCCGCGGTAAATCGGTGGCAGGTGGTGGTGGTGCAGCCAGCCAACAGCAGTTCCAAGGTCATCGGACGGCCCACGATGTTGGAGGCACCGACGATGACCGCATGCAGGCCTTGGGTCTTGGTACCGGTGGACTCCACTAGGGTAGTGATCCCCATGGGGGTACAGGGACGCAGCACCGGGATCCGCTGTGACAGGCGGCCGATGTTGTAGGGATGGAAGCCGTCTACGTCCTTGTCCGGCCGGATCGCCTCGATGATCTCGGTACTGTCGATCTGTGCGGGCAGGGGCAGCTGAACCAGGATCCCGTCGATGCTGCTGTCCTGGTTCAGCTGGTCAATGAGCTCAAGCAGTTGGGTTTGCGTGGTGTCGCTGGGTAGATCGTAACTTCGGGAGACAAACCCCACCTCTTCGCAGGCCCTGCGTTTGCTGCCGACATAAACCTGGGAAGCCGGATCGTGTCCCACCAGAATTACCGCCAGTCCCGGGGCGCGATGGCCCTTTGCCTGACGTTCGGCTACCTGCTGCTTTAACTGTTGCCGCAGCGACGCGGCGATCGCTTTTCCATCGATAATTTGGGCCGTCATATGGCTGTCGCTCTCGTCTTTTCAAGTGGCAAGATTGTGAAGTTGGGCGCATTTTATCAGTGCCCTTGGCGCAGATCACGTGGTCGGAGGAATGCGCGGATAAAGGCTGTACAGATAGCGCGACAGGGGCAAAAAAGCGTTGACCCTCTCTGTGTCGGCGGCTAATATGCGCCTCCGTTGATTGGCGACGTTGAGCGTCATCAGCCATTATCGGTAGAGTGCGCGTTAGAATCAGTCAGCTCTGTTCAGGAATGTGGAACGAGTGGACTGGAAGCGACCCGCCTGTTGCGGGACCGGAACAACAGAATTTGTCGGTGAATAGCGCAGTTTGGTAGCGCATCCTGGATTTTGGGATGAGTGGATCAGAGGGCGACCCGCCTGTTACGGGGCCGAATAACAGAACTTGTCGGTGAATAGCGCAGCTTGGTAGCGCATCCTGGATTGTGGGATGAGTGGACTAGAGGGCGACCCGCCTGTTACGGGACCGAATAACAGAACTTGTCGGTGAATAGCGCAGCTTGGTAGCGCATCTGGTTTGGGACCAGAGGGTCGGGGGTTCGAATCCCTCTTCACCGACCACCATTGCTTGTTGTCGCAGCCATTGCGGCAACCTATGTATCATCAACCCATGATGGCGTTGATAACCGCATAAGGTACGCATCAGCCGTATTCTCTGCGCCCGTAGCTCAGTTGGATAGAGCATCCGCCTTCTAAGCGGATGGCCGCAGGTTCGAATCCTGCCGGGCGTGCCATTCAAATTGTGGTGGCTATAGCTCAGTTGGTAGAGTCCCGGATTGTGATTCCGGTTGTCGCGGGTTCAAGTCCCGTTAGCCACCCCACCCTATACCCGAAAAAGGGGAGATGCCGAAGCATCTCCCCTTTTTTCTTGCCCGGGCCGCCGCTGTCTGTACTCCGCCGAGGGCTGTCGCTATAATGGCGCGTCCTTAATTTAGGTAACTGGAAAGGCGTGGACGCCTGCCAGCCCGGTTTTCGGTGTTTGATGCCGCAGATCGGGCCCAGATTTTTACCTGTGGGCCATGCCTGCGGGATGCAAAAGAACATCGAGTACTTGAGGTAACGAAATGCAAGTTTCCGTTGAAACCACCCAGGGCCTGGAACGCCGCATGACCATCACCGTGGCAGCGACCGAGTTCGAGCCCAAGGTGACAGAAGAGATGAAGAAAGAAGCCAAGCGTGTCCGTCTGGACGGCTTCCGTCCTGGCAAGGTGCCGGTTTCCGTATTTAAAAAGCGTTACGGTAGCGCCATCCGTGCCCAGGTTATGGGTGACGTGATGCAGCACAGCTTCTTCAAAGCCGTTATGGACGAGAAGTTGAACCCTGCCGGTATGCCGAAGTTCGAGCCGCTGAGCTCCGAAGAGGGCAAAGACCTGGAGTTTGCCGCCATTTTCGAAGTGTACCCGGAAGTGGAACTGAGCGGTCTGGATGCCATCGAAGTGGAACAGCCGACCTGCGAAGTGACCGACGAAAACGTCGACAACATGCTGGAAACCCTGCGTAAGCAGCACGCCACCTTTGAGTTGGTAGAGCGCGAAGCGGGCGACGACGATCGCGTCAAGCTGGACTTCACCGGTTCCATCGACGGCGAAGAGTTCGACGGCGGCAAGTCCGAGAACTTCGATATCGTGATCGGCTCCGGCCGCATGATCCCTGGCTTCGAAGAGGGCATCAAGGGTCACAAAGCGGGTGAAGAGTTCACCATCGACGTGACCTTCCCCGAGGAGTACCACGCCGAGAACCTGAAAGGCAAAGCCGCTCAGTTCGCCATCAAGCTGCACAGCGTTGAAGCCCAGGCCCTGCCGGAGCTGAACGACGACTTCGTTGTCAAGTTCGGTATTGCCGAAGGCGGTGTGGAAGCCCTGCGCGCGGAAGTTCGTAAGAACATGGAGCGTGAGCTGAAGCAAGCGCTGAAAAACGCGGTTAAAAACCAAGTGATCCAAGGTCTGGTTAAGGCTAACGACATCGACATGCCGTCTGCCCTGATCGATCAGGAAGTGAACCAGCTGCGCCAGCAGGCGATGCAGCGTTTCGGCGGTGCCCAAGGCAACAACATGCCTGAGCTGCCGGCGGAACTCTTTGCTGATGAAGCTAAGCGTCGTGTTCAAGTCGGCCTGTTGCTGGGCGAAGTGATCAAGACCAAAGAGCTGAAAGTGGATGACGAGCGTGTTGAAGCGCTGATCGCCGAAATGGCGTCCGCTTACGAAGATCCGCAGGAAGTGAAAGACTACTACGCCAAGAACCAGGAGATGATGCAGAACATGCGCAACGTCGCCCTGGAAGAGCAAGCGGTTGAAGCTCTGCTGGCGGACGCTAAAGTCACTGAGAAGCCAGTGAACTTCGAAGAGTTCATGAATCAGCAGCGCTAATTCTCTGTGATTTGACTTGGCCGCTTAGGCCAATCATATAATGGCTCGTATGAGGCTTCACTCATACGAGCCATTTTGTTAGGGAAACGACATACCATGCAGAATTTGCAAGATTCTCCTTTGAACGCCTTAGTCCCGATGGTGGTGGAACAGACTGCCAAGGGCGAGCGCTCTTACGACATCTATTCCCGCTTGCTGAAGGAGCGTGTCATCTTCCTGACCGGCCCGGTGGAAGACCATATGGCAAACCTGGTGGCGGCTCAGCTGCTGTTCCTGGAGTCTGAGAATCCGGATAAAGATATCTACTTGTATATCAATTCACCGGGTGGCTCGGTCACCGCGGGCATGTCCATCTATGACACCATGCAGTTCATCAAGCCGGATGTCAGTACTGTCTGTATGGGACAGGCGGCCAGCATGGGGGCTTTCCTGCTGGCGGGCGGCGCCAAGGGCAAGCGCCACTGTCTGCCGAACGCACGTGTGATGATCCACCAGCCTCTGGGCGGCTTCCAGGGACAGGCGTCCGATATCGCCATCCATGCCAAGGAGATTATGGGGATCAAGCACAAACTGAACACGTTACTGGCGGAGCATACCGGGCAACCACTGGACGTGATCGAACGCGACACCGACCGTGATAATTTCATGAGTGCGGAAGATTCGGTCAAATATGGGTTGGTCGATTCCGTCCTGTCACGTCGGGTGACGGAGTAACGCAAAAGCGTGTACCCTGTCGTAGACTGTATAAAGACTGCAACGCGCCTGAATGAAGGGGTAATGAATGAGTGATATTCATAAGGGTGATGGCGACAACAGCAAGCTGTTGTATTGCTCTTTTTGTGGCAAAAGCCAACATGAAGTGCGCAAACTGATTGCCGGCCCTTCTGTCTATGTGTGTGATGAATGCGTTGAGCTGTGTAACGACATTATCCGCGAAGAAGTAAAAGAGCTGACGCCGAAGCGTCAAGCCGATCGTTTGCCAACCCCTCATGAGATCCGTGCTCACCTGGATGATTACGTCATCGGTCAGGAGCAAGCGAAGAAGGTACTGTCCGTCGCGGTGTACAACCACTACAAGCGTTTGCGCCACGGTGGTGTTAACGCCGAGGTTGAGCTGGGGAAAAGCAACATCCTGCTGATCGGTCCCACCGGCTCGGGTAAGACCCTGCTTGCGGAGACCATGGCACGTCTTCTGGATGTGCCCTTTACCATGGCCGATGCCACCACCCTGACCGAAGCCGGTTATGTGGGTGAGGATGTTGAAAACATCATTCAGAAGCTGCTTCAGAAGTGCGACTACGACGTCGAGAAGGCGCAGCGTGGCATCGTGTACATCGATGAGATTGATAAGATCTCGCGCAAATCTGATAACCCCTCCATCACCCGGGATGTCTCCGGAGAAGGGGTGCAGCAGGCGCTGCTGAAACTGATCGAAGGGACAGTGGCCGCGGTTCCGCCCCAGGGCGGGCGCAAGCACCCTCAGCAGGAGTTCCTGCAGGTGGATACCTCCAAGATCCTCTTTATCTGTGGTGGTGCCTTTGCCGGCTTGGATAAAGTGGTGGAGCAGCGCGCCTTCGTTGGCACCGGGATCGGTTTCGGCGCCGAGGTGCGCAGCAAGGATGATGGTAAGTCTCTGACCGAGGCCTTCGCTCAGGTGGAGCCGGAAGATCTGGTGAAGTACGGCCTGATCCCCGAATTCATCGGCCGCCTACCTGTACTCGCGACTCTGGGGGAGCTGGATGAGGAGGCGCTGATCCAGATCCTGCAGGAGCCGAAAAATGCGCTGACTAAGCAGTATGGCGCCCTGTTTGACCTGGAAGGGGTGGAACTGGAGTTTCGTGAAGACGCGCTGCGTGCCATCGCTCGTAAGGCGATGGAGCGTAAAACCGGTGCACGGGGTCTGCGCTCCATCGTTGAGGGTACGCTGCTCAACACCATGTACGACCTGCCCTCCATCGACAACGTCGAGAAGGTGGTGGTGGATGAGTCGGTGATCAATGGGGAATCTGATCCCCTGCTGATCTACCGCAACGACACCCAGGCTGCTTCCTCTGACGGTTAAGCGTCCAGGTAATTGATTGTAAAGGGGCCACTTGGCCCCTTTTTTGTACCCAAATGATTGAATCTGAAAGATCCGGCCCCATATACTGGGTTATAACCTTCCTGCAGCAAATATGGACGTAAGCGATGACCCTAGAGCGATCTGATCACGTTGTCATTCCCGTGCTCCCCCTAAGGGATGTGGTGGTTTACCCCCACATGGTGATCCCGCTTTTCGTGGGACGCCCGAAATCAATCAGTTGTCTCGAAGCTGCGATGGAACAGGATAAACAGGTTCTGTTGGTGGCTCAGCGTGAAGCGGATCAGGACGATCCGGAGCAAGATGACATCTACCCGGTCGGCACGGTTGCGTCCATCCTGCAGCTGTTAAAACTGCCCGACGGTACGGTCAAGGTGCTGGTAGAGGGGGGGCAGCGTGCCCGCATCTCCGAGTTTACCGATCTGGACCCTTTCTTTGTGGCGGATGCTGAATTCCTGCCCTTCAAGCCGGTGCCGGAGCGGGAAGAGGAGGTGCTGGTTCGCACCGCCATCAGTCAGTTTGAAGGCTACATCAAGCTGAACAAGAAGATCCCGCCTGAGGTCCTGACCTCGCTCAACGGCATCGATGAAGCTGCCCGCCTGGCCGACACCATGGCCGCCCATATGCCGCTGAAGCTGGAAGATAAGCAGGCGGTGATTGAGATGGTGGACGTGACGGAGCGTCTTGAGTTCCTGATGGCCACCATGGAGTCGGAGATCGACATTCTCCAGGTGGAGAAGAAGATCCGCGGCCGGGTGAAGAAGCAGATGGAGAAGAGCCAGCGGGAGTACTATCTCAACGAGCAGATGAAGGCGATCCAGAAAGAGCTGGGTGAGCTGGATGATGCGCCAGACGAATTCGAGGCACTGGCTCAGAAGATTGAAGAGGCCAAGATGCCGGCGGAGGCCAAGGAGAAAGCCACCGCAGAGCTCAATAAGCTCAAGATGATGTCGCCGATGTCCGCGGAAGCCACCGTGGTGCGCAGCTACGTCGATTGGATGGTCGGGGTGCCCTGGACCAAGCGTTCCAAGGTGAAGAAGGACCTGGCGGTGGCCAGCGAAATTCTGGATGCGGACCACTACGGGCTGGAGAAGGTGAAGGACAGGATCCTGGAGTACCTCGCGGTCCAGGCCCGGGTCAAACAGCTGAAGGGGCCGATCCTCTGCCTGGTTGGCCCGCCGGGGGTGGGGAAAACCTCCCTGGGTCAGTCCATCGCCCGCGCGACGGGACGCAAGTATGTGCGCATGGCGCTGGGGGGCGTTCGTGACGAGGCGGAGATCCGTGGTCACCGTCGCACCTACATTGGCTCCATGCCGGGCAAGTTGATTCAGAAGATGTCCAAGGTCGGGGTGAAGAACCCGCTCTTCCTGCTCGATGAGATCGACAAGATGAGTTCGGACATGCGCGGTGATCCTGCCTCGGCGCTGCTGGAGGTGCTGGATCCCGAGCAGAATAGCGCGTTTAACGATCATTATCTTGAGGTGGATTACGACCTCTCCGACGTGATGTTTGTGGCGACCTCCAACTCGATGAACATCCCCGGCCCGCTGCTGGACCGGATGGAGGTGATCCGTCTCTCCGGCTATACCGAGGATGAGAAACTCAATATTGCCAAGCAGCATCTGCTGGATAAACAGTTGAAGCGTAACGGGGTGAAAGCGGACGAGCTGGAGATCACCGATGAGGCGATCATCGGCATCATCCGCTACTACACCCGGGAAGCGGGGGTTCGTAGCCTGGAGCGGGAGATCTCCAAGATCTGTCGCAAGGCGGTGAAGCAGCTGCTGCTGGGCATGGTGAAGAAGCCGGTTCGGGTCGATGCCAGCAACCTCAAGGAGTTCCTCGGGGTACAGCGTTTTGATTATGGCAAGGCGGAGGAGAGTAACCGCATTGGCCAGGTAACCGGGCTGGCCTGGACCGAGGTGGGGGGGGACCTGCTGACCATTGAAACCACCTCGGTACCCGGTAAGGGTAAGTTGACCTACACCGGGTCACTCGGGGATGTGATGCAGGAGTCGATCCAGGCCGCGATGACCGTCGTTCGGGCTCGGGCCGAGAAGTTGCGCGTTAACAGCGACTTCTATGAGAAGCGTGACATCCACGTGCATGTGCCAGAAGGCGCGACCCCGAAGGATGGTCCCTCTGCGGGGATCGCCATGTGTACGGCGCTAGTTTCCTCCCTGACCGGGAACCCGGTTCGCTCCGATGTGGCGATGACCGGGGAGATCACCCTACGCGGTGAGGTACTGCCTATCGGTGGCCTCAAGGAGAAGTTGCTGGCGGCCCATCGTGGCGGCATCAAGCGTGTATTGATCCCCAAGGAGAACGAGCGTGATCTGGAGGAGATCCCGGACAACGTGAAACAGGACCTGGAAATTAAAGCGGTACGCTGGATTGACGAGGTTCTAGAGCTGGCACTGGAGAATGCCCCGGCGGGTTTTGAGTTGGTAAAAGCCAAATCTTAAGCGGCTAAATAAAAAATGCGCCTTCCTAGGCGCATTTTTTAATGGATCCAGCTCAAAAGGGCTTTTCAACGTCAAAATACGTGGTAGTGTAGACAACGAACAAACCTTAACTGCGCTACAGACCGCGGCAGTGCTGGGTTTGAGCCGTATCCGAAAAATGGACTTAGCTGTCTGGATGGTGCTTGAACTTCAAATTCAAGCTTGTTATAAAACCTCCGCAGACCGTACAGAATTAGGACGTGCGGCGGTGCGAAAAATAGAATTCAAGGGGATGAAATGAACAAATCTCAACTGATCGATCAAATTGCTTCCGGTGCTGATATTTCCAAAGCGGCAGCAGGTCGCGCTCTGGACTCTTTTATCGATTCCATCACTGAGTCTCTGAAGAGCGGTGATAAAATCTCTTTGGTAGGCTTCGGCACCTTCGAAGTTCGTGAGCGCGCTGAGCGCACCGGTCGCAACCCGCAGACTGGTAAAGAGATCAAGATCGCAGCTGCTAAGATCCCTGCTTTCAAAGCCGGTAAAGCGCTGAAAGACGCCGTAAACTAAGCACAGTTTACTCTTCAACGCTCAAGCATCGACTTGGGCGTTGTTGTTTTAGTGATGCGTGTATGAGCGTAACTAAAAGCGATGAAGCGCACCCTGCGAAGGTGCGCTTTTTTTGTTACTATCCGACACCCTTATTATCGATTACCCAGAACCAGAAATAGAGTAGGTAGATGTTAGAAAAGATCCGTGAAGGCTCCCAGGGGCCGATTGCCAAGATCATCCTTGGTGCGGTGATCCTCTCTTTTGCTCTGACCGGTGTGTACAGCTACTTGGGCAGTAATGCCGAGCAGCTCGCCGCTGAAGTCAACGGGGAAGAGATCAGCCGTTACGATCTGGACCAGGCCTTTCAGCAGGAGCAACAGCGTATGCGCGCTCAGCTCGGCGAAATGTTTGATAGCTTGGCGGCCGACGCCAACTACATGTCCGGTTTACGCCAGAGTGTGCTGGACCGCTTGATTGCGGAGCGCCTGCTGGATCAGAAGGTGGCCGAAATGGGTCTGCGGGTTTCCGATGCCCAGGTCCAACAGGCGATCGTGCAGATGCCGGAGTTCCAGGTGGATGGTCGTTTCGATAATGACCGCTACCAAGCGGTACTGCGTCAAAGCGGCTTGAACGGCCCCCGCCTGGCGGCACTGTTGCGCCAGGACCTGAGCCGTCAGCAGCTGATGAACGGCTTGCTGGGCAGTGAATTTACCACAGCTCCTGAAGTCACCAGCCTGGCGCAACTGCTTCAGCAGACCCGGGATTTCCGCTATGTCACCGTGGGTGCTGAAGCGTTTCGCGATCAGGTCAGCGTCGATGCGGCGGAGGTGGAAGCTTACTACAACGACAACCCGATGGAGTTCGTCCAGCCGGAGCAGATCCGGGCCAGTTATGTTGAGCTGAGTGTTACCGACATGGCCGGTCAGTTCGATGTGACCGACGAGGAAGCCCAGCAATACTACGACGCCCAATCTGTGCACTACACGCAGCCGGAGCGCCGTCTGGCTGCCCACATGCTGTTTGAGGGTGACGATGCCAAAGCTCGGGCAGAGGCTGCTCTGGCCCGGGTACGTGCTGGTGAGGCTTTTGCCGACGTGGCAAAGGAAGCTTCCGATGACAGTTTCACCGCTGAAAATGGCGGGGAACTGGATTGGATGAGCCCGGGTACCATGGATCCCCAGTTCGATACAGCCTTGTTCGGTTTGGCACAGGGCGAGGTGTCCGACGTTATCGAGACCGACTTTGGCTTCCAGCTGGTTCAGGCCAAGGCGATCGCAGAGAAGACCGTCCGTCCCTTTGCTGAGGTGAAGGCGGAGATCGTCGAGACCCTGAAAACCGATAAGGCACAGCGCGAATTTTATGCCCTGCAGCAGACGTTGGCGGACGTGAGCTTCGAAGTGCCGGATTCCCTGGTTGAGGCCGCCAAGGCGGTCAATGCTGAGGTGAAGGAGACCGCTCTGTTCTCCCGTAATACTGCCCCGACGCCGTTCGACGATCCTCGTGTGCAATCCGCCGCGTTCTCTGACAGCGTATTGCTGGATGGCATGAACTCCGATCTGGTCGAGGTCGATAACGGCCACGTGCTGGTGCTGCGTGTCGAGGAACATATCGAGCAGGGAACCCTGCCTCTGGATCAGGTTCGTGGTGATATCGAGCAGCGTCTGCTGAACGAGAAGGCCTCCGCCCTGGCGGAAGAGCAGGCGGAGCAGGTTCTCACCCAGTGGCAGCAGGGCAGCGAGCCCGAAGCGGTCATTGAACTGGATGCCGTACCGAGAATGGGCACCGCCGAGTTGGATCCTGCGTTGGTCCAGCACATCTTCAAGATGGTGCCCGCTGATACTGGTGCCCGCTTTGAAACTACCCCGCTTACCAATGGCGACATCGCCGTAGTAGCACTGGACCAGGTGAACCTGCCCAGCGAGGTGGACAACGCGGCACAGCTGCAGAGTCAGTTGACTCAGCAGCTCAGTGAAGCCGGCTACCAGGCGTTGCTGGAAAGCCTGCGTGCGGAAGCCTCTATCCTGTACCTGGCTGGCAACAAGCAGTAAGGGATCAGGATCTGTAAAACGGCGGCCTTCGGGCCGCCGTTTCTGTTTTGTATTGGTCTGATCAGCATGGCGCAGCTTGGTTGCCTTCGGGCTTTGGGGTAACCTTGCCTGCGTGAAAATCTGTCTGTATGCAGTCGCATAGCGGTTGTGCATGCATCTGCGCTTAGGGAAATATCGATGATTATCAAACCGAAAATTCGCGGCTTTATCTGCACCACCACCCACCCGCTGGGGTGCGAGAAAAATGTGCGTGACCAGATCGCCTACGTACAGTCCCAGCCCAAGCTTGAGAATGGCCCCAAGCGGGTCCTCGTGGTGGGCTCCTCCAGCGGCTACGGCCTGGCTTCGCGGATCTCGGCAGCCTTTGGCAGCGATGCGGCGACCATCGGCGTATTTTTCGAAAAGCCGGCCACTGAGCGTAAGCCGGGGACCGCGGGTTGGTACAACGCCGCCGCCTTTGATAAAGCGGCCCATGAGGCAGGTAAGTACGCGAAGAGCATCAACGGCGATGCCTTCTCCCACGAGGCCAAACAGAAGGCGATCGAGCTGATCAAGGCGGATCTGGGTCAGATCGACATGGTGGTTTACTCACTGGCCTCGCCGGTACGCAAACTGCCGGACAGTGGCGAGCTGGTTCGCTCCTCCCTGAAGCCGATGGGCCAAACCTACACCGCGACTGCCGTGGACACCAACAAGGACACCCTGTTCGAAGCCAGCATTGAGCCAGCTACTGAGCAGGAGGTTAAAGACACCGTGACCGTGATGGGCGGTGAAGACTGGGAGCTCTGGATCAACGCCCTGGCGGAGGCCGGTGTCCTGGCTGAGGGCTGCCGTACGGTGGCGTACAGCTACATCGGGACGGAAATTACCTGGCCGATCTACTGGCACGGCGCCCTGGGGGAAGCGAAGAAGGATCTGGACCGGGCCGCTAAGGCCCTGGATCAGAAGCTTGCCGGTATTGGCGGTGGTGCCAACGTGGCTGTTCTGAAGTCGGTGGTGACCCAGGCCTCTTCCGCGATCCCGGTGATGCCGTTATACATCGCCATGGTCTTCAAGAAGATGCGGGAGGAGGGGCTGCACGAGGGTTGCATCGAGCAGGTGTGGCGAATGCTGCGGGATCGCCTCTACCGCGCCGACGGCGAGTTACCCACTGACGAAGAGAACCGCTTGCGCCTGGATGATTGGGAGCTGCGTGAAGAGATCCAGCAGCACTGCAGGGCCCTGTGGCCAAAGTTGACCGATGACAACCTGGCGGAGTTAACCGATTACCGGGAGTACAAGGCGGAGTTCCTGAGCCTGTTCGGCTTTGGCCTTGAAGGGATCGACTACGATGCGGACGTTGATCCCGTGGTGCCTTTCGATGTGATCGAGCTCTGAACCGCTGCGGTGGGTTAACCGAACTGGCGTGATGACTCAGCCCCTCCAATGTGAGGGGCTGAATTTTTTGTCTCGATGGCGCTACTGTGTCCGAACCAGGCGTCGGCAGAGTGCGGCTACCAGGATATTGAGCAGGGCGGTGACCAGGATGAGGCCAAAGGCCAGGTCGAACTGGAACAGCTCGAAGGCGCTGTCGACATAAAACCCGAGGCTTGCCACCCCCAGCATCCCCAGCATCGCCGTCTCCCTGAGCATGATCTCAAACCGGTAGGTGAGCAGATCGGCGATCCCAGGGCCCAGGCGGGGCAGGTACTCGTAAAGCCAATGCGCGGGGCTTCGGCCACAGTCGGCGCGCAGGGGCAGGCTGTCGGCCCGTTGGGAAACCAGGTGGGCAATCAGACTGCCGTTATGGATAGCCAGTGCCACCGCCGCGGGCAGCATCGAGGGACCGAACACCAGCAGTAGGATGAAGGCCAGCAGTAATTCCGGCAGTGAACGGCCCACCAGCAGTGCGCCCCGTCCCAGCCATACGCCCTTTATCGGACCCAGGCTGGGCCAGAGGCGGCCGGTGCCGAGCGGCCACGCCAGCACAGCGATTAAGCCACTGAGCATCAGCGCCATGAAGGCCATCATCAAGGTGGCCCAGAGTCCGGGCAGGGCTTGCTGAGCGAGGGACTTCACCCAGAGCAACCATGAGCCTTGGGTGTATTGCAACTGGGGCCAGATCTCCTGGCCAAGAAACTGCCTGGCCCAGGTGAGGTCCGGGTGCCATTGCCAAGGTAGCCAGAGCAGGGACGCCACAAACAGGGGAACCAGGGAAAAGCGGTTGAGCCACCATTTCTGGCTGCCGATCAGCAGCAGGAACAGCCAGAGCAGGGCGCCGCCCTGCGCGTAGTGACCCTGTCGAAATGCGGTCTCAAGATGAAACCCCAGGGTCGGCAAGCCCACAAATCCCAGGACCGCCGAGGCCCGCAGGGCACACTCGAAGCGGTAGCGGGTGTAGCTGAGCAGCGCGGGCCAGACCGGCAGGATCTGGCCATAGATGAGCCGGGTCAGCGGACTGGAGCCTGCCGGCAGAGCGAGCGCGATGCTGCTGGGCGCCTGCGCCAGGATGCCGCTGAACACCCGCGCAAAGGTTGCGCCGTAGGGCAGCGCCAAAGCGAGCAGGGCGGTCTGGCTGGAGAGGCCGAACAGTTGCAGAAACAGCAGGGCCCAGAACAGTTCGTGGACGGCCCGCACTGCGGTGCAGAGCAGGCGCACTGGCGCATAGCGGTAGAGGGGAACCAACCCGAGTGCAAGAGCAAGCCCTAGGGCTATCCCCAGTATCGCGATGCTGACGGTCGTGAGCAGGGCATCGAACAGAAACTCGGTGGCAAAGAAGTCCGGCTTCAGGAGCCCCTCGAAAACCCGGCCCAGTTCCGCCGCGGGATCGGTGGCACTCCACTGCCAGTCGCCTCCCAGGGCAGCGATCAGGCCAAGCAGCAAGAGGGTGGTAAAAAAGGGGTGCTGGCGCAGTCTCGGGATCATCGGTACAGCCGGTTCAGATCACCGTCCGTGACGTCACCGGCAGCTTTATCGAACAGCATTCGACCCGCCTTGAGTCCGATCAGACGATGACAGCAGGTCCTGGCCAGTTCAGCATCGTGCAGGGCCACGACGCTGGTGGTGTGCGCCTCCAGTACCCGCCTGAGGATGTCGGGGCCCTGGACCGGATCGATACCGGTAATCGGCTCATCACCCAGGAAGGTGGGTTGTTGCCGGTAGAGCGCCCGCCCCAACGCGGTACGCTGGCGCTGGCCGCCGGAGAGGTGAACCACCCGGCTTTCTAGGCGGTCCGCCAGTCCCAGGGGAGTCATCAGTTCCTGGATCTCCCGATAGCGATTTGGCCAGGGGCGGGCCAGGTTGACCAGATGGTAGGGCAGGGAGTGGCGGGCCAGGGCACCGATATAGACATTGTGAAACAGGGAGAGTGGCTCCACCAGGCCCAGTTGCTGCGGACACCAGGCGATCTCCCGGGGCCGAAGGCGGTACAGGGCATCCAGCAATGTCGACTTCCCCGCACCGGAGGGGCCCAGCAGGGCGACCCTCTCCCCCGACGCGATGGTCAAGCCCGGCAGGGTCAGGATGGGCTTGTTGCCGCGCAGGATCTCGGTCGCGGGCAGGGCGAGCAGGGTCATCAGCGCAGCAGTCCCAGGGATTGGGCAACCTGCTCAATGGCCTCGAAATCGTCATTGTCCGCCTTGATGAACCCGCTGCGGGGGAATGCCGCCAGGATGGTGGGATCATCCAGGTCGAGCAGGGCCTGCTGCAGTCGCTGCGTAAAGCCTTCACCGAAGCGCGGATCCAGGTCCCCACGGACAGTCCAGTGGTAGTCGGGGTAGCCAGGGGTGGTCCAGATCTTACGTACCTTGGTCAGGTCAACGCGGCCATCGGCCACCGCCCGGTCCCACACCTTGTAGTTGACCGCCCCTACCTGAAAGACCCCGGCTTCAACCTGGGCGATGGTTCGGCTGTGATCGCCGGAGAAGCCCACCCGCGAGAAGATGGCTTCTGCCGGTCCCATCGCCTGCTCGATGTGGTATTGCGGCATCAAGCGGCCAGAGGTGGAACTCTTGGCGCCGTAGGTAAAGGTCAAGCCATGGAAGCGCTCTGCATCCAGGTTTTCCATCTCGGTCAGACCGGTCTGGGTGTTGGCGATGAAGTAGCTCATGAAATTCGGATCCTCTTCGCCCTGGGCAATTGCCTGTGAGCCGGGGACCAGGCGCCGGGCCTGAACGCCGGAGAGGCCGCCAAACCAGGCAAGGTGAACCTGGTTGTTACGAAACGCCGTGACGGCGGCGGCATAGGATTTCACCGGAACATATTCCACCGTGATACCCAGCTCTTTACTAAGGTAGCGGCCGACCTGCTCGAAGCGGGTGCGAAGTTGGGTTTCATCCTGGTCGGGAATGGCAGTAAACATCAGAGTTTCTGCTTGCAGGGGCAAAACGGCGAACAGGGTAAGGACCGCCGCACGGCGAAGGGCAGATAACATGAGTCACTCCTTGATAGCTTAGGGGAAGAGGGGCGCGGCGAATTGTAACCTGTCCGCCGGATCCTGAGAAATCACGCTCAAACGCCGGGCCATCATGCAAGGATGCGTCGCGCTTAATATTTGAGCGCCACCTGATCTGGATCATCCTAAACGCGACCGAGGAGGCACATACTCGTGGGATGAGTCGTAAAGGGTCGAGGGGGCGGTAATGAAAAATCGACTGGATGTCCGAATGGCGCTGAGGATCTGTGATAAGACCACGCGTTACGGCGAGAAAGCGGGGGAAAGTTACCACCTCCACGGGGTGACGGTTGAACCTTTGGTGGATGGCTACAGCGTTGCTGTGCAGGATGCCCAGAGCAAGCTGCTGCTCCAGTTTCATAACCGCTACCAGCTTGACAGTGAGGATGAGCAGGCAATGACGCAGTTCCTGCAGCGTCTGGAGTGGATTGACCAGCATTACTGAGATTGGCCAGTGAGGGGCTATCTACGGGGCAGGGGTATCCGTTCGGGCGACCTCTAGCCCTAAAGCCCGACCCTGTGCCCCATCGACTTTGGCGCTGTGTCTAAGAGGTGGCTCTTGAGCCTTGCGGCCGGTGCGTCGGGATCTTGCACTGTCATGCTAAGGGCGGAAACCGGCCCTTTGGTCGAAATTGTCGCTCAAAGAGGGGCATTGGTTATAACACTCGGAACGCCCGCTGAGAGTTCCGCGTTTCTTTTTGGTCAGACATCTTTTCCAATATCGCTCGCCTGCGTTCAACGGGCTGTATTTTCCTTTCCGATTTTGTCTTTCTTACGGTTGACGTTGGCGTCACTGCCGCCGGCTCTCAGGCTTGACGTCAACGTTAAGTTTGTCGTCACTCAAAACGCCCCTTTTTAGAGTAATTATTTTAACTTTACGATAGTTAAAGGATTTTTTTGGACTCTCCCCATATGACAGGGGCCTTATCCGTAAGCAATCTTGATACGCAGGGAGGGGGCGCCCGCAGCCACTGACAGCGGCATTTCGCCAACCTGTAATAAAATTACGATCTGTGGTTACGTCAAACAGATAATTGGGCAACTCGGCACTATTGCTGTTAAACGACCGTTTGAATTGGGCGTTCAAATCATTATTGTTCTGCTTTGCCTTTGTGCAGCAGCAATTTGTCGCTGTTTTGTATTTTTGTGGTGGATTATGTGTTGATCTTTGCCCAGCCCTATCGCAGATTTAATGAGCAGTCGCGAATGAGTTTTTAGTGGGTTGTTTCATTTTGGGGCTGCCACCGAGTGGTTTAAAAATTACATATGTATTCACAGGGAGGCAGATATGGCCGAATCGGGTGCGCAGCATCATGGGATCCGTATCCTCGGGCCGGAGCAACCCGGTTCCGAGCGGATCTTATGCTCGGATGCCTTGCTGCTACTGGCGGAGTTAACGCGACGCTTTCGTGCTCGTCGTAACGAGCTGATGACACTGCGAGCACAGCGCCAGCTGAAGATTGATGCCGGTGCGATGCCGGGATTTCTGCCGGAAACGGCGGATATTCGCAAGAAAGAGTGGCAGATCCTCGGTATCCCCTCGGATCTGCAGGATCGCCGGGTCGAGATCACCGGGCCGGTCGAGCGAAAGATGGTGATTAATGCCCTCAACGCTGACGTCAAAGTGTTTATGGCGGATTTTGAGGACTCCTTGGCCCCGGCCTGGGACAAGGTGGTTCAGGGGCAGGTCAACCTTGCGGACGCAGTGCGCGGAGAGATTGACTTTGTTCACCCCGACAGCGGCAAAGCGTACACCCTGCGGGAGGACCCCGCGGTATTGATCTGCCGGGTGCGCGGCCTGCACCTGGACGAGTCGCACCTGGAGCTGGATGGGGAGCCGATCCCCGGTGCCCTGGTGGATTTTGCCCTCTACTTTTTCCATAACCATGAGGCTCTGCTGGCCAAGGGCAGTGGGCCCTACTTCTATATTCCCAAGCTGCAGAGCCACCTGGAAGCGCGTTGGTGGGCCGAGGTGTTTGCCTTCGCGGAGGAGCGCTATGCCCTGCAACCGGGGACCATCAAGGTCACCTGTCTGATCGAGACGCTGCCCGCGGTGTTTGAGATGGATGAGATCCTCTACGAACTGCGCAATAACATCGTCGGCCTGAACTGCGGTCGCTGGGATTACATCTTCAGCTACATCAAGACGCTGCGAAATCACCCGGACCGGGTGCTGCCGGACCGTCAGGCAGTCACTATGGACAAGCCGTTCCTGAACGCCTACTCCCGCCTGCTGATCAAGACCTGCCACAAACGCGGCGCATTGGCCATGGGGGGGATGGCGGCGTTCATTCCCGCCAAGGATCCGGAGCAACAGGCACTGGTACTGCAGAAGGTCACCAAAGACAAGGAGCTGGAAGCCCATAACGGTCACGATGGTACCTGGATCGCCCACCCTGGCCTCGCGGAAACCGCCATGGCGGTAATGGACCGTTATCTGGGTGACCGGCCCAATCAACTGCATGTGACCCGGGAGGAGGATCCGCCGATCACCGCCGAGGAGCTGTTGGAACCCTGCGAGGGCCAGGCCACGGAGGCGGGGATGCGTGCCAATATCCGCATCG
Organism: Ferrimonas gelatinilytica; assembly: GCF_039544205.1. Lineage (NCBI taxonomy): Bacteria > Pseudomonadati > Pseudomonadota > Gammaproteobacteria > Alteromonadales > Ferrimonadaceae > Ferrimonas > Ferrimonas gelatinilytica. The sequence continues at coordinate 49,398 of NZ_BAABLF010000009.1, forward strand.
CCGTCCAGTACATGGAAGCCTGGATCTCCGGCAACGGCTGTGTCCCCATCTACGGCTTGATGGAGGATGCCGCGACCGCCGAGATCTCCCGTGCCTCCATCTGGCAGTGGATCCGTCACGGCACCGTGCTGGATAACGGCAAGCTGGTCACCAAAGCACTGTTTGAACAGATGTTGACGGAGGAGCTGGCTGTGGTGCGAGGCGAAGTGGGGGCCCAGCGCTATGACCAGGGCCGTTTCGATGAAGCCGCGAACCTGTTTCGCTCCCTCACTTGTGCCGAACAACTGACCGATTTTCTCACACTGCCCGGGTACGAGATCCTGACCGAATCGACCCGTATGGATAACCGTACCTAAAGGAGTCCCCATGTCCCAATACCAAACCGATCGTACTGCCGCACAGTCCCTGCTCGACAGCCAGGGACAGAGCTGGGGCGTGAATGCCGAGAACGTCGCGCGGATGAAGGCGCAGAATCGCTTCCAGAGTGGCCTCGATATTGCCCGTTACACCGCCAAGATCATGCGCGAGGATATGGCCGCCTATGATGCCGATCCGGCCCAGTACACCCAGTCTCTGGGCTGTTGGCACGGGTTTATCGGTCAGCAGAAGATGATTGCCATTAAGAAGCACCTGACCTCGACCAAGGGGCGTTACCTCTACCTGTCCGGCTGGATGGTGGCGGCACTGCGCAGTGAATTTGGCCCCTTGCCGGATCAGTCCATGCATGAAAAGACCGCCGTTTCCGGTTTGATCGAGGAGCTGTACACCTTCCTCAGGCAGGCAGATGCCCGGGAGCTTGGTGGCTATTTCCGGGAGCTGGACAAGGCGCGCGCCGCCGGCGACAGCGCGGCCGAGGCCAAGATCCAGGATAAGATCGACAACTTTCAGACTCATATCGTGCCGATTATCGCCGACATCGATGCGGGCTTCGGTAACGAGGAGGCCACCTACCTGCTGGCCAAGCGGATGATCGAGGCCGGTGCCTGCTGCATCCAGATTGAGAACCAGGTTTCCGATGAGAAGCAGTGTGGTCACCAGGATGGCAAGGTCACTGTGCCCCATGCCGACTTCCTCGCCAAGATCCGCGCGGTTCGTTACGCCTTCCTCGAACTCGGGGTTGACGATGGGGTGATCGTGGCCCGGACAGACTCACTGGGGGCAGGTCTGACCAAGCAGATAGCGGTCACCAGCGAGCCCGGGGACCTGGGTGACATGTACAACAGCTTCCTTGACGGAGATTACGTTAATTCCGCCGACGAGATTGCCAATGGCGATGTGGTGGTCAAGGCCAATGGCAAGCTACTCAAGCCCAAGCGCCTGCCCTCAGGCCTGTTCCAGTTCAAACCGGGCTCCGGCGAGGACCGGGTGGTCCTGGACTGCATCACCTCTCTGCAGCACGGCGCCGATCTGCTCTGGATCGAGACCGAGAAGCCGCATGTCGGCCAGATTGCCGGTATGGTGAACCGGATCCGTGAAGTGGTCCCCAACGCCAAGCTGGTGTACAACAACAGCCCCTCCTTCAACTGGACCCTGAGCTTCCGTCAGCAGGTGTTGGATGACTGGGCCGAGCAGAGCAAGGATATTTCCGCGTACCAGCGTGACCAGTTGATGGGGGCGGAGTATGACGACAGCCCACTGGCGCAGGAAGCGGATAGTCGGATCCGTACTTTCCAGAGGGACGCGGCGCGGGAGGCAGGGATCTTCCACCACCTCATTACGCTGCCCACCTACCACACTGCGGCGCTCTCCACCGATAATCTGGTGAAGGAGTACTTCGGTGCCGAGGGGATGCTGGGTTACGTGGCCAATGTTCAGCGTAAGGAGATCCGTCAGGGGATCGCCTGTGTGAAACACCAGAACATGGCGGGTTCGGATATGGGGGATGACCATAAGGAGTACTTCTCCGGCGATGCGGCGCTCAAAGCCGCCGGTGAGGACAACACCATGAACCAGTTCGGCTAAGCCTTAAATCGATCCCGTGTACCCGTGGTACTTTTCGAGGTCCCAGTTGGGGATGGCGCAAGCCATCCCCTTTTTTTGGGCTCTTCGCGGACTTGCGCGGCAGACGAATAGATTCGCATTGGAAAGTTTGAAATAGCCGCTCTGTTACCATTAGCCATTCATGGCTCAAAGGTGAATGCCCCACCCGCTTTTAGGCCGACTTAGAGGTATCCGAGTGAGGTCCCGGTAAGGCAAGGGAGAGGGCCAAGAGGGTCCGAAAGGCCAGCGGAGGCATGGATGCCGTGAGTGCAGGGAGGCGCTGGATGACCCACTCGGTGTACAGCAGCGGGCTGTGAGCGAAACACCAACCCATAAACAGTGAGAGTGTGGATGATGACCCCGCCGCTCTTCTGCTGTGTTTCAAGCCTGTTGAGAGCTCGGAGAGTCCTTGATTATTGAGGGGGTTGGCCTGTTACCTTGTGTGCCGATGATGACGGTCGGCGAGTCATAACGCCATCTAGAATACTGCCCATGGTGGCCGCCAAAAAGTGAGATGATTCACATTCATTGAAGTTTTATCGCTCCTAACCACATTTTTCCCCTGCCGTTGGGTTTACGTTCAGGCTTGTTCGCTTATTCTTCCTTGATTTTCAGTCAGTGGCGCTATTTGAGCGCCTGCGTAGTAATGGGAGTTTCGCCTGATGAAGAGTTTCCACCGGTTGCCCTTAGTGGCCGTGCTGGCCAGCGTCCTGCTGTCCGGATGTGAGTCGGACACACAGTCAATGGCGTTGCCGGCCCCCACCGTCGAGGTGGTGTCGGCCACGGCATCGCAATACCAGCCGGTGAAGCGCTTTTCGGGTCGAATTGAGGCGATCGAGGATATTGGGGTCAGTGCCCAGGTGGCGGGCTACCTGACCGAGCGCTGGGTTGAGGATGGTCAGTGGGTGGAGGCCGGTGCGCCGCTGTTCGAGATTGATCCCCGCCCCTATCACGCGGCCCTCGAGGCCGCGAAAGGCAGCCTGGCCGAAGCCTTGGCGGCCCGTGATATCGCTAAGATCAACTTGAAGCGTAACCGTCAGTTGCTCGGCAAAGGCAGTGTCAGCCAGTCGGACATCGACAACCTGACGGCCTCCCTGGCGATGGCTGAGGCCCGGGTGCTGCAGGCGGAAGCGGCCAGGGAGATGGCGGAACTGAACCTGCATCACACCCGGGTGCTGGCTCCTATTGCCGGGCAGGTCGGGGCGGCGAACGCCAGCGTGGGCGACCTGGTGGGGCCGCAAAGCGGTGCGCTGATCACCCTGGTACAGCAGGACCCCATGCGCGCCAGCTTTCGTATCTCCGAGCGGGAACGCCTGGCCCTGGTGGTTAATGGCCTGATGGAGAACGATAAGATCGAGGTAATGCTGGACCTGGGGCAGGGGCAGACCTACTCCCACCCTGGCTTGTTGAGTTTTATCGATAACCGGATCGAAGCCTCCACAGGGACCCTGGCGATGCATGCGGATTTTGCCAACCCGGAACACCTGCTGATGGCGGGGCAGTATGTTCAGGTACAGGTGCGGCCCAAGGGCACACTGGAGGGGCTGATGATCCCCAACGCTGCGGTGCAAAGCGACCAGCAGGGCAGCTTCGTGATGGTGGTCGACGACCAGCAGGTGGTCGAGCGTCGCAACGTCGAGCTGGGTGAACGTCTGGGCCAGGATATCGTGGTGCTGAGCAACCTGGAAGCGGGTGAGCGTGTCGTGGTGGCCGGCCTGCACCGAACCCGTGCCGGCGGTAAGGTGACCGTCGCAGGAGAGCAGGAATGATCTCCAAGTTTTTCATTCACCGTCCGAAGTTTGCGATCGTCATTGCCCTGGTGCTGATCCTGGTGGGGCTGATCGCCATGCGCACCATGCCGGTTAATGAGTTCCCCCGTATCACTCCGCCTGTGGTACAGGTGTCGGCCATGTACCCGGGCTCCAATGCCGAGGTGGTAGAGCAGACCCTGGCGCAGCCCATTGAGGAGGCGGTGAACGGGGTGGAGAACATGCTCTACATGCGTTCCCGCTCCGCCAACGACGGGGGCTACTTCCTTGAGGTGACCTTCGATATCGGTACGGATCCGGATATGGCCACTGTACTGGTACAGAACCGCGTTAACGAAGCGACGCCGCGACTGCCGGTGGACGTGCGTGAACGTGGGGTGAAAGTGGCTAAGAAGTCGCCGGATCTGCTGATGGCGATGGCGGTCTACTCCCCGAACAGCACCCATGATGACATCTTCCTGACCAACTATGTGGCGCTCAATCTGGAGGAGCAGCTCAAGCGGATCCCGGGGATCTCCGATGTCTCGCTGCTGGGTGGTGCACGCTACTCCATCCGGGTGTGGTTGGATCCTGAACGTCTTGCCCGTTATGGCCTGACCACCGCGGATGTGTACGGATCCCTGGCGGAGCAGAACGTGGTGATGCCCGCCGGACGTCTTGGCGGCGCCCCGGATCTTGACCAGCCCGCTATGACAGTTCCCTTGGTGACCCAGGGGCGCCTCAAGGATGTCGAGGAGTTTGAACATGTGATCGTTCGTGCCGGTGCCGATGGCCGTACCCTTTACCTGAAGGATGTGGCCACCATTGAGCTGGGTAAAGAGCTGTACGATTTCGAGGCGACCCGAAATGGCCAGCTGGCCTCAATGCTGTCGCTCTCCCTGCAGCCGGACGCCAACGCGCTGGAAACCGGGGAACGGGTGAAGGCATTCCTGGCGCAGGCGGAAGCTAACTTCCCCGAGGATATGGCTTACGACATCGTCTACGACACCACGGTGTTCGTGGAGGAGTCTATCTCCGCAGTACTGGCGACCCTGGTTCAGGCGGTGGTGCTGGTGGTTCTGGTGACCTACCTGTTTTTGGGCTCGATGCGCGCGACGGCGGTGCCCCTGGTGGCGATCCCGGTATCTCTGATCGGTACCTTCGCCTTCATGCTGGCGATGGGCTTTACCATCAACACCGTGACCCTGTTCGGTCTGATCCTGGCCATCGGTATCGTGGTGGATGACGCCATCCTGGTGATCGAGAACGTCGAGCGCAACATGCGCGAGAACCCGGCGCTCAGTGGTGCTCAGGCCACCATCGTGGCGATGAAAGAGGTGACCGGGCCGATCATCACCTCCACCCTGGTGTTGCTGGCGGTATTCATTCCCGTCTCCCTGTTGCCTGGGATCACCGGCGAGATGTACGCACAGTTTGCCGTGACCATCGTAATCTCCGTGGTGCTCTCCAGCGTCAACGCCCTGACCCTGTCCCCCGCGCTCTGTGCGCTGCTTTTGAGGGCGGATTCGGGCCCGGGGCCGCGCTGGTATCAGGCGTTTAACCGTTTCTTCGATCGTCTTACTGAGCGCTACGGTCAACTGGCAGGTGTGCTGGTTCGCAAATCCGGTCTGCTGATGGGGTTCTTTGTGTTGGCGCTTGCCCTGCTGGCGGTGATCAGTCCCCGCATTCCCACCGGTTTCGTGCCGGAAGAGGACAAGGGGATGATGCTGGTGAACGTCCAATTGCCGGATGGCGCCTCCTTGCGCCGTACCCAGGAGGTCGCCACCGAGTTGGAGTCGACCCTGCTGAGCTATCCCGAGGTGGCTTCCGTGGGCAGTGCCCGAGGGTTTGGTTTGCTCTCCTTCTCTCTGCAGTCCAACTCCGCCACCTTCTTTGTCCGTCTGCACGACTGGTCTGAGCGGGAAGCGGGTCTGAAGGAGATCACTCACCGCCTCAACGTCTGGGCAGCAACCCAGTACCACGATGCCCAGGTGATGGCGTTCGGAACCCCGGCGGTGCCCGGCGTTGGTAACGGTAACGGCTTCGAGTTCATGCTGGAGGATACCCAAGGGCGTCCCCGTGAGGCGCTGGCGGCGGTGATGGAGGACTTCATGCTGGCGGCTAACCAGATGGAGGAGGTGACCTCGGTATTCAGCTTCTTCCGTGCCAACGTGCCCCACTACTACGTCGACGTCGACTACCTCAAGGCCCGACAGCTGGGGATCCCGATCACCGACATCTTCAGCACCCTGCAGACCAACTTAGGGGCGATGCGGGTCAACGATGTGACCTTGTATGGCAAGTCCTATCGGGTGAACATGCAGGCCCAGGCGGAGTTTCGTCGGGATATCGCGGATCTGGGGCGCTTTCATGTGCGCAGCGTGACCGGTGAGATGATCCCGCTTTCGACCCTGGTGCATCTGGAGCCGACCCTGGCACCGGACGTAGCCTGGCGCTACAACCTCTACAACGCCGCGACCATCATCGGACAACCGGCCCCTGGGTACGCCTCCGGTGAGGCCCTGGCGGCGATGGAACGGCTGGCGGCGGAGCGACTGCCGGATGGGTACACTTTCGAGTGGACCGGCATGGCTTACCAGGAGAAGACCGCCGGCGACCTGGCGATCTATGCCTTCGGCCTGGCCCTGCTGTTTATCTACCTCTTCATGGTGGCCCAGTACGAGTCCTGGACCATTCCCACCGCGATCCTGCTGGTGGTGCCGATGGCGGTGCTGGGTGCCATGGTGGCCCTTCTCTATTCCGGCCTGCCGTTGAACCTTTATGCCCAGATGGGTTTGGTGCTGCTGATCGCCCTGGCGGCGAAGAACGCGATCCTGATTGTCGAGTTCGCCCGTCAGAAGCGGGAGGAGGAGGGACGCTCCGTGGAGGCCTCGGCGGTGGAAGCGGGTAAGTTGCGTTTTCGCGCGGTCAACATGACCTCCTGGTCCTTCATCTGCGGCATGATCCCTATGGTGCTGGCCTCCGGTGCCGGTGAGATCTCCCAGTGGTCCCTGGGTTGGACCCTCTCCGGGGGATTGATCTGTGTGCTCGTGGTGGGTACCTGCTTCATCCCGGGCTTCTTCGCTCTGTTCCAGCGGATGCGTGAGCGGGTCAAGCCGCGCTCTGCCGAGGCGCAAGTATTGGCAGATTGACGCCATGGGCCGCTGGTAGGCGACGTCGCCACTTAGGAAAGGGATTCTGGGATGGCCAGCTTTCGTTTGCCATCCTGGTGGCAATCGACTCCCTTGCGCTTCTACGGGTCAGTTGACCTGAGGATGCCTCAAGGCAAATGCCGGCCGGGGCCTGTTCGGTCACCGAGATAGTGGTGACAGGCTTCGAGCAGTTGAGGCCAGAGTACGAGGAAACTGGATGATATGGCGCCGTCGAGGCGCCATATCTCATTCTGGGCATCGGTGAGCATCTCCGGGCGGGAAAGGCGCCGGGCAACGCGGGCAATGGTTGCCTCGAGGCGCGGCCTCGGGTGGTAGTGACTGAGCCAATCCTCCCGGGCCAACCTGTGGGCGATGGGCGCAAACCCCGCTGGCAGTTGCGAGGATCCCAGGAGTCCCTGGTAACTGCGCTCAATGAAGAGATCCAGCGGCTTGGAATGGAGCTGTGGCCAGTGATGAACCAACTGGTGGTCGAACGCCAGGTCCAGCAAGATCCCCGCCACCCGTCGGTGCTGAGGCAGAAAGGCGCCCTTGAGCGCCAGCACCTCCGGGGCACGGTCAACCCAGGCATCTACGAAGCGGTGCAGCGCCATGCCGGTACGCAGGGGTTCCGGCCAGGGGGCCAGGGGGCCACGGACGAAGTCCGCCGCCACCGAACCCGCCAGATCCGTACTGGTGTGCTCGGCAATATAAAGATGCGCTAAAAAATTCAATCACCTTGCTCCTTTGCGAATGACTGGTTAATCTCTAGGCAGTGCCAATGGATGGCCTGCCGTACATACCCTGTCTTCTGATCAAGGATGGATCACAATGACGTTCAAACGGTTTTTTTCGTTTTGGGGCGGTAACAAGTCCCAGTCAGCTAGCCTGCAACTTCCTATCGTCAGCCACCGGGTGCCCGAGGAGCTCGACCGGGTCCTGCAGCAGTACAATGCCCAGCGCGCCGCGTCGATACAGAACCGCGGTGACGAGACCTGCGATGACGCCAAGGATCTCTAAACGGCGCTGAGTCGCCCGCTAACGCTTGAAACTCGCCCCTGCTCTTCATAGACTAGCGCCCCCGCCCTGTGAGGGTGTAATGACTGTGAAGAGACCATGCAGGTAAGCGATTTCCAATTTGACCTCCCCGATGAGCTGATCGCCCGTTACCCGACCGAGGAGCGGCGGGCGTCGCGGTTGCTGCATCTCGATGGCAACAGTGGCCGCTTGCGCGATGGCCAGTTTCCGGACCTGCTGGATCTGGTGCGGCCCGGTGATCTCATGGTGTTTAATAACACCCGGGTGATACCGGCGCGGCTGCATGGCAAAAAGGCATCAGGGGGTAAGATTGAAGTCCTGGTAGAGCGGGTGCTGGATAGCCACAGGGTATTGGCCCATCTTCGTAGCTCCAAGTCCCCTAAGCCCGGTACCCTGCTGCAGTTTGAACAGGGGGTCGAAGCGATTATGGTGGCCCGGCATGACGCCCTGTTTGAGTTGGATTTCGGCAACGCAGAGCCGGTGCTGTCGATTCTGGACAGGATCGGCCACATGCCCCTGCCGCCCTACATTGACCGCCCGGATGAGGGCAGCGACCGGGAGCGTTACCAAACCGTCTACAACCGTCGGCCCGGTGCCGTAGCGGCGCCGACGGCGGGGCTTCACTTCGATGAGGCGATGCTGGCTGCCCTGGCGGAAAAGGGGGTGGAGACCGCTTTCGTGACCCTGCACGTGGGCGCCGGTACTTTCCAGCCAGTACGCGTAGAAAAGGTCGAAGAGCACCAGATGCACAGCGAGTTTGCCGAAGTGGGCAGCGATGTGGTGGAAGCGGTCCGACGCACCCGTGAGCGTGGTGGCCGGGTTATCGCAGTGGGGACCACCTCGGTACGCTCACTGGAGTCCGCCGCCCAGGCTGCCCGGGCAAAGGGAGAGGCCTTTGCCCCCTTTGCCAGCGATACCAGCATCTTTCTCTACCCGGGGAAGCCCTTCCACGTGGTGGATGCGATGATCACTAACTTCCATCTCCCGGAGTCCACCCTGATCATGCTGGTGTCTGCTTTCGCCGGCCAGGAGCATGTGATGAACGCCTACCGGCACGCGGTGGAGCAGCGTTACCGATTCTTCAGTTATGGTGACGCCATGTTTGTTACCCGCCGTTCCAACAGTACCGAGAGGGGCGACTAGGTCCCCTCTACAGGGCGTGGTTCACGAATTCCCCCTCTTTTCTTCCGGGCGGCTTGAAGCCTGCGCCCGGGATCCCCATCTTTACCAAGATGCGCCGCCCTGCGGCGCTAAACTTTTGCATCACCGGACTGTTTCTCTGGTAAGAGGCTGCTATGAAATTTGAACTGAAAGCCACCGACGGGCGTGCCCGCCGCGGTACCCTGACCTTCGAGCGGGGCACGGTTGAAACGCCGGCGTTTATGCCGGTGGGCACCTACGGCACCGTTAAGGGGATGACCCCGGAAGAGGTGGAGGCCACCGGTGCCCAGATCTGCCTGGGCAATACCTTCCACCTGTGGTTGCGACCGGGCACCGAGATCATGGAGAAGCATGGCGACCTCCATGACTTCATGAACTGGCACAAGCCGATCCTCACGGACTCCGGCGGATTCCAGGTGTTCTCCCTGGGCCATATCCGTAAGATCACCGAAGCGGGTGTGCATTTTCGTCACCCCATCAACGGCGACAAGATCTTCCTGGACCCGGAGAAGTCGATGCAGATCCAGTACTCCCTGGGCAGTGACATCGTGATGATCTTCGATGAGTGCACCCCTTATCCGGCCACCGAGCAGGAAGCCGCGGACTCCATGCGGATGTCACTGCGCTGGGCCCAGCGCTCCCGGGACGAGTTTGACCGTCTAGGCAACCCCAATAACCTGTTTGGCATTATCCAGGGCGGGGTGTACGAGCACCTGCGGGATGAGTCGCTGCAGGGGCTGCTGAATATCGGCTTCGATGGCTACGCCGTGGGTGGCCTGGCGGTGGGGGAACCCAAGGAGGATATGCATCGGATCCTTGAGCATACCTGCCCTCAGATCCCCGCCGATAAGCCCCGTTACCTGATGGGGGTGGGTAAGCCGGAGGATCTGGTGGAGGGGGTACGGCGCGGCATCGACATGTTCGATTGCGTTATGCCGACTCGCAACGCCCGTAACGGTCATCTCTTTACGACCACAGGTGTGGTCAAGATCCGTAACGCCAAGCATCGTGACGATACGTCGCCGCTGGATGCAGAATGCGATTGCTACACCTGTAAAAACTACAGCCGCGCTTATCTCTATCACCTGGATAAGTGCAACGAAATCCTCGGTGCCCGGCTTAACACCATCCATAACCTGCGTTACTACCAGCGGGTGATGGAGGGTTTGCGGGGCGCCATTGAGAACGGTAATCTAGACGACTTTGTGGCAGAATTTTATGCCAAGCAAGGTCGCGATGTGCCGCCGCTAAACGACTGACCAACTAAGTGAATTAAAGAGAGGACTGCCTTAATGTTTATCGCAAATGCTTATGCCAGCACGGCACCGGCCGGAGACGCCTTTTCACCCCTGATCATGCTGGTGGTGTTTGGTCTGATCTTCTATTTCATGATCCTGCGCCCGCAGAACAAGCGGGTGAAGGAGCACAAGAGCCTGGTGGAGAGCCTCTCCAAGGGCGATGAGGTACTGACCTCCGGTGGCCTGGTGGGTAAAGTGGTTAAGGTTTCCGCCGATCACGACTACCTGGTGGTTGCGCTGAACGACAATAACGAAGTGACCATCAAGAAAGACTTTGTGAGTGCGGTGCTGCCAAAGGGCTCCATCCAGTCTCTGTAAGCGATGTAGCCGCCGACCCCAGGTCGGCGGCGTAGTTTTATCTATGTATTAGGGGACAACGGAGTGTTGAACAAATACCCGATGTGGAAGAACCTGATGGTGGTGCTGATCATCGCCATCGGGGCACTCTACGCCCTGCCCAATCTCTATGGAGAGGATCCGGCGTTGCAGATCTCTGCCACCCGGAACAGCGAGATCAACACCGCCACTTTGGCGACGGTGCGCTCCTCCCTCGAAGCGGCAGGTTTGAACAGTCAGCGTGTGGTGATGAAAGAGGGCCAGATCGAAGCCCGCTTCGCCAACACCGAAGACCAAAGCCGTGCACAGGATGTGGTGTCGAAGGCGTTGGGTAATGATTATATCGTCGCCATCAACCTGGCCCCGGCCCAGCCGGAATGGCTGGCCTCCATCGGCGGTAACCCGATGAAACTGGGCTTGGATCTGCGCGGCGGTGTCAACTTCCTGATGGAAGTGGACATGAACGAAGCGATCCGCAAGCAGGAGGAGCAGATCGTCGCTGACTTCCGCTCCGACCTGCGGGAGCAGCGCCTGCGCTACTCCGGCGTCCGCATCGCCCCGGACGGGGTGGAGGTGCGCTTTCGGGATCCCCAGGTAGCCGAGGAAGCCCTGAACTACCTGCGCAATAAGAATCGCAACCTACTGTTCTCCAGCAAGGACAACAGCACCTTTGTGGCGGCGTTGAGCGAAGAGTATCTCCGGGAGATCAAGGAGTACGCCCTTAGCCAGAACATCACCATCCTCCGCAACCGGGTCAACGAGCTGGGTGTGGCGGAGCCGGTGGTTCAGCGCCAGGGCGCCGAGCGGATCACCGTGGAGCTGCCGGGCGTGCAGGATACGGCTCGCGCCAAGGAGATCCTGGGGGCCACTGCGACCCTGGAGTTCCGCATGGTCAGCGAAAACGCCGACCTGGGTGCTGCCATGCGTGGCCTGGTACCGCCAGGCAGCAAGTTGTATGAAGATCGCGATGGCCGGCCGGTACTGCTCGACAGCCAGGTTATCCTGACCGGCGACCACATCACCGGGGCTCAGTCCGGCTTCGATGAGAACGGCCGTCCGCAGGTGAGCATCAACCTGGATGCCGCCGGCGGTAACAAGATGGCGGACTGGACCCGGGATAAGGTCGGCAAAGGGATGGCTACCGTCTTTATCGAGTTTAAGGCGAAAGAGGAGCGCAATCCCGATGGCTCTCCGCAGTTTGATCGGCTCGAAGAGGTGATCAACGTCGCCACCATCCAGGCTCGCCTGGGCCGCAGCTTCCGCATCACCGGCCTGGACTCGCCAGCCGAGGCGCAGAATCTGGCGCTGCTGCTGCGTGCCGGTGCCCTGATCGCCCCGATCACCATTGTTCAGGAGCGTACCATCGGTCCCTCCCTGGGCCAGGAGAACGTGGATAACGGTATGGCGGCCCTGATCTGGGGCATGATCGCCGTGGTGGTCTTTATGGCCATCTACTACCGCAAGTTTGGTCTCATCGCCGTCGGTGCCCTGTGCGCCAACCTGGTGCTGATTGTCGGCGTGATGTCGATGATCCCCGGGGCGACCTTGACCATGCCGGGTATCGCGGGGATCGTACTCACCGTGGGGATGGCGGTCGATGGCAACGTATTGATCTTCGAACGGATACGTGAAGAGTTGCGGGGTGGGCGAAGCATTCAGCAGGCGATCAACGAGGGTTACGGCAACGCACTCTCCACCATTGCCGATGCCAACCTGACCACCTTCATCACCGCGCTGATCCTGTTTTCCGTCGGTACCGGGCCGGTTAAGGGCTTTGCCGTCACCCTGATGATCGGTATCGCCACCTCCATGTTCACTGCGATTGTTGCCAGTCGAGCCGTTGTTAACGCGCTCTGGGGCGGTAAGCGATTGAAGAAGCTGGATATTTAAGGGGTATAACCATGTTTCAGATCTTAGATATCAAAGGCACTGTCAACTTCCTCAAGCACGGTAAAGCTGCGGTCATGCTCTCCGCTGTCCTGATCCTGGCTTCTCTGGTGAGCCTCGGGGTTCGCGGCATCAACTGGGGCCTGGATTTTACCGGCGGCACTGTGGTGGAGATCCATTACGCCGATGCGACTGTGCCCAGCGTGGTGCGAAAGGCGCTGGAAGCGGAAGGGATCGATGGGGCCGTGGTGCAGCAGTTTGGCAGCCCGCGGGACATTTTGGTTCGGGTTCCGCCCAAATCCGGTGAAGGCAATGCCCTGGTAGCCAGTGTGGAAGCGGGGGCCAAGGCCGCCGGTGACAACGCCGTGGTCAAACGGGTGGAGTTTGTTGGCCCGCAGGTTGGACAGGAGCTGGTGGAGCAGGGTGGCCTGGCGGTGATCGCGGCGATCATCTGTATCCTCATCTACGTGGCGTTTCGCTTCGAGTGGCGCCTTGCCGCCGGCTCTGTGGTTGCCCTGGTGCATGACGTCATCATCACCATGGGGGTGTTCTCGGCACTGCAGCTGGAGTTTGACCTGACCGTACTGGCCGCTTTGCTGGCGGTAGTGGGTTACTCCCTGAACGACACCATCGTGGTGTTTGACCGGGTGAGGGAAAATTTCATCAAGATGCGCAAAGGGACTCCGGAGCACATCGTCAACACCTCGGTGACCCAGACCATGAGTCGCACCATCATCACCACCGGGACCACCCTGTTTGTGGTGATCGCGCTGTTTGCCCTTGGGGGCAGCATGATCCACGGTTTTGCCACGGCGCTGTTGCTCGGGATCGGTGTGGGGACCTACTCCTCCATCTACGTCGCCAGTTACACCTCCATTGCCCTTGGGATCACCAAGGAGCATATGATGCCGGTGGTGATTGAGAAGGAGGGCGCGGATCAGGACCCCTTGATCCCCTGAACGTCCCAAGTAAACTTGACAAGCCACCCCTCGGGGTGGCTTTTTGTTATCAGGTCGAAAGCGGGCCGGATGGATCCGGCGTAGACTTAGCGAAGCAGGGTGTGAGCCTGTATCCATGAAGACGAGGAGGATGTTCGACATGGATAGTTTTATCGAGTTATATCGAGCCAATAACGTGCTGGAAGCCAATGCCATCAAGGGGGCGCTGGAGCATCAGGGACTGATGGTGCGCCTGCTGGGCGAAGCGTTGGGCGGCGGTGCTGGTGAACTGCCGATGGAGACACAGGAGGTGCGTTTGCTGGTGGAGCGGTGCGCCTTGCCTCGGGCCCAGGAGCTGCTTGCGCATTACCAGCAAAGCCTGGTGCCCTGGCAGTGTGCCGACTGCGGCGAACAGAACGATGGCCATTTCGAAACCTGCTGGCGCTGCGGCGCGGTGCCCGAATCCTGATGCGCTACTTTCCCCTTTTTCATGACACCCAGGATCTTAGAGTGCTTGTGGTCGGTGGCGGAGAGGTGGCGGCCCGCAAACTCAGCCTCTGGGCCCGAACCCAGGCGAGCCTCACGGTGATCTCTCCAACCCTGGTTCCGAGTATCCAGGCGCTGGTGGCCGAGGGGCGGGTAGTGCACCAGAATGGCTTCTTTCACCGGGAACTGCTGCGTGGCTTTGGCGGGGTCATCGCGGCGACCAATGACCCTCACCTGAACCGAGATGTTGCCCGGCAGGCAAGGGAGGCCGGTGCCTGGGTTAACGTGGTGGATGATCCGGCAGCGTGCAGTGTTATCACTCCGGCGCTGGTGGATCGCAGCCCTATCCTGGTTGCCATCGGCAGCGAAGGCACCGCTCCGGTATTGGTCCGGATGTTGCGGGCCTGGCTGGAAAGTAGCTTGCCCCGCAGCCTTGGGCGACTGGCGCAGTTTATCGGTGGTGAGCGATTGCGGGTACAGAAGCAGCATGATGACCCCCGTGGTGTCTGGGAGCGCTTTCTCCAGGCCAACGGCCTGTCATGGCAAAGTGACAGTGTCGAACACTTGGCGGCGGCGGAGCGGGCCACGATTTCCGCCGGGAAACTCTACCTCATTGATCCGCAACAGCAGCCGGGTCTGCTGCCCATTGATGCCTTGCCGTTGCTGCAGCAGATCGATCGCCTGCTCTTTATCCGGCGGCCGGATGCACAGTTACGGGACTACTGTCGCCGTGATGCCAGTGAGCACCAGGTCAGTTTGGCCCAGGTTGCCGAGGTGCGTCGTTGGCTGGCTGAAGGCGAAAAGCTTTTGTTGGTGGTAGGGGAAGCGGAAGGGGCGATCTGGCAGCGGGAGTTGAACAGCGTCTGCGTGGCGCGCTTCAGCAGCGGCCGGATGGAGCTTTTTGATGCCACTGTTGAATAGCCCTGCCCAGCGCTGTCCACTAGCACAAAAAACGGGACCCCTAGGTCCCGTTTTGCCGTTTAGGCCAAGCGTCAGGCTTGGGCATCCGCGGGTAGAGGTTGCTTGCCGAGGATGGCGACCACACTGAAGGCAACCACGAAGGCGGTGACCACACCGCAGGCGGTGGAGACGGCCATCGGCAGGCCGAAGCCCAGAGTGGCGTTGTTGAGGATGAAGGTGACCACCACGGAGGTCATGAACATCGCCGGCAGGGTGCAGATCCAGTGCAGTTTCTCTGCCCGGGCCAGGTAGGCCGCGGCGGTCCACAGCATCATTACGGCGGTCAACTGGTTGGCAAAGCCGAAGTAGCGCCAGATCACGCCGAAGTCCACCTGGGTCAGGATACCGCCAACCAGGAACAGCGGGGCGGCGATGATCAGACGGTTCTTGATCTTGACCTGATCCATATTGAAGTACTCGGCCAGGATGAGGCGGCTGGAGCGGAACGCGGTGTCACCGGAGGTGATGGGCAGGATAACCACGCCGAGGAAGGCGATGATGCCACCGACCACACCCAGAAGGCCGAAGGAGGCGCTGTAAACCACGTTACCTGGGCCACCGTTGCTGACTGCTTCCGCCAGGGACTCCATGCTGCCGAAGTAGGAGAGGGCCAGGGCACACCAGATCAGGGCGATAACACCTTCACCGATCATGGCACCGTAGAAGACGAAGCGGCCGTTGTTCTCGTTTTCCATGCAGCGCGCCATCAGCGGTGACTGGGTGGCGTGGAAGCCGGAGATGGCACCGCAGGCGATGGTGATGAACAGTGCCGGCCACAGGGGCATTTCGTTGGGGTTCAGGTTGCTGAACATGTCCGCCACCTCGTAGTTCCCCAGCAGGGTATGTTCGCTGGAGAGTACCAGAGCGGTGATCAGGCCAACAGACATGAAGATCAGCAGGGCACCGAAGAAGGGGTAGAAGCGGCCGATGATCTTGTCGACAGGAACGATGGTGGCGATCACGTAGTAGGTGAAGATGATGCCGACCATGGTACCCAGAGTCACCGTCAGCTCTGACTGCTCGTTGATCAGGTTAGTCAGCATGCCCGCAGGCGCCGAAACGAACACCACGCCCACCAGCAGCAGCAGCACAATGGCGAACAGGTTCATGAAGTGCTTGGCAGGGCGGCCGAGGTACTTTCCGACGATGCTGGGGACGGAGGCGCCGCCGTTGCGGACGGAAAGCATACCGGAGAAGTAGTCATGCACTGCACCGGCAAAGATGCAGCCGATGATGATCCACAGCATGGCAGCGGGACCGTAGAGTGCCCCCATGATGGGGCCGAAGATCGGACCTACGCCTGCGATGTTGAGAAGCTGAACCAGGTAGACCTTGTGCTTGGGCATGGGGACGTAGTCCACACCGTCCCCCTTGGTCATGGCCGGTGTTTGACGTTTTTCGTTAATGCCGAACACCTTCTCGACAAAGGCGCCGTAGATGAAGTAGCCGCCGATCAGCAGCGCAACGCAAAATAGGAACCAAAGCATGGATCACTCTTCCCTTTGAGAACGTAGATTGGAATCGATAGGTACGTGTTAGTGGCGGCATTGTAGCGGTGGAGGATGAGGGGGCATCGGAAGTTGCCTTAGCGGCTTTAGCGAAGGGGTAAGCGGTCGGCACAGAGGCTAAGCGGCGTCGAGTATGGAGCGTGCGGTTGTTGGCGAGAACGCGCCTGTTGCGCCGGTGTTGTTGGTCGGTTTTCTTGTTGTTGCCAGCTGCTTGCCCCCAGTTACTGGCTTTTGGTCTAGACCGGCGGAGAAATGACGATAGTGATGGCGCAGGGCACGTGCAAAACCTGACGGGCCTCAGAGCTAGGCCTTTGGGAAATTAATGGACCGATGGGTCGCCAAGGTAATGGGCCCTGCACCTTGATACAGAGGCCCATTTTGTCGTCAGCGAGCGCTCACTCCTTTAAGGAGGCGACGCGCCCTTTGAGTTTTCCGCCAGCGGCAAAAGTCACCACGCGACGGGCGGAGATCTGGTGTTCCTCGCCGGTCTTGGGGTTACGGCCTGGCCTGGCATTTTTCTCCCTTAGGTGGAAAACACCAAACCCGCTGAGTTTGACATCTTCACCGCGCTCCAGCGTTTGACGGATCTCTTCGAAGAAGCTGTCGACCAGCTCACGAGCGTCCGCCACCTTCATATGGCGCTGGTTGACCAAATGGTTGGTCAAATCGGCTTTGGTCAGAGACATGCCGTTACCTCTCAATACCTGCATTGAAACTGTGTCTGGGTGGGGCTTCGATACAGTGTAGTTTGCGCTGGTGGATGTGACTAAAAAATCACACTATTGAAAACCAAATTGCTGCTTAATGGCTTTTAGGTAGCGTCGGCTTACTGCGATCGCCTGGCCGGACCGAGTGTGGATCTCTCCGCCACCCCCCTCTTGAAGCTCAATTTCAGCGATGCTGTCCGGGCTGACAAGGTATTGCCGGTGGCAGCGCATCAGCGGACTGCGCTGCTCCAGGGTTTTCAGGGTGAGGTGGGTGTGGAAGGTACCGGATCGGGTGGCGATATGGACACCCGAAAGATCGGAGAAGGCATACTCCACCTCATCGCAGGGAACGATCTTGAGGGTTTTGCCGCTGACACAGGGCAAGTGGGTCAAAACGCTCTCCATCAGCGGGGTTAGGTCTCGTGGCTGCTCCGCTTGTCGGACCCGATTCAGGGTTTTGGCCAGACGCTCGGGCGCCACGGGTTTGAGAAGGTAATCAAATGCGTTGTTTTCAAAGGCGCTGATGGCGTGCTCGTCGTAGGCGGTGACAAAGACCATGTAGGGCATGCGATCGCTGTCCAGCATGGCCAACATCTCTATCCCGGTGATCTTTGGCATCTGAATGTCCACAAACACCAGATCCGGCTGCAACTGATTGATCAGGGCCATCCCCTCGATGGCATTAGCGGCTTCACCGACAATCTTGATATCTTCGTGCGCCTCCAACAGACTGGCCATCTCGTCACGGGCCAGCAACTCATCATCAATGATCAGGGTCTTTAAGCTCATTCACTTCTCCTGGGCAGACGAACCTGGATGCGGGTGTATTCTCCCGGCTCACACTCAACATGAAGACCAAACTCCGGACCGTACATTCCCTGGATCCGTCGGTGGACAATATTGAGCCCAAGCCCTTCGGACTCCTTGGGATGCTCCGGGAAGGCCCCGGCGTTGTCCTCGACCGTAAGCACGAGCTCGCTGGCCGTGGGCTTGGCCCAGATCCGAATTTTACCCGGCTCCAGAATGGTTGAGGTGCCGTGCTTGATCGCGTTCTCCACCAAAGGCTGGAGGGTAAAGGTCGGTAAACGGGCGTCATGCAGAGCCTCAGGTACGCTAATTTCCACACTCAGGCGATCGCCAAACCGTGCCTGCTCAATGGTGAGGTAGGTTCGGATATGTTCGAGCTCCTCCTTGAGGCTGATCTCGCCGGTACCCCGCTTAAGATTGGCACGCAAAAAGGCAGCCAGGTCCAGGATCAGGGGGCGGGCTTTATCCGGGCTTCGGCGGGTGATGGCTGCCAATGTATTGAGGGCGTTGAAGAGAAAGTGGGGACTGATTTGCGCCTGAAGCAGTTTGAGCTCCGCCTGGGTCAATAGGGACTTCTGTTCCAGGTAACGGCCATGGAGAATCTGATTGGAGAGCACCCGGGCAATCCCCTCCCCAAGGGTCTGGTTGAGGTGAAGAAACAGGCGCTGTTTCTTTTCATAAAGCTTGACCGTGCCTATGACGCCGTTGTCGCCGTTGAGCGGCACAATGAGGCTTGAGCCCAATTGGCAATGCCGAGACAGGGAGCACTGGTACTCCCGCTGGACCCCGTCGGCGAACACCACCCGGTTCTGTTCAATCGCCTCCATAGTGAGGGCGGAAGAGATGGGGGTGCCCGGTTTGTGGTGGTCGTCGCCGGTGCCGATAAAGGCGAGCAGCTTCTCAGTATCTGTGATGGCGACGGCGCTGACATGGGTCTCCTCGAAGATGATCCGCGCGATCTTAGCGGTACTCTGCTGGTTGAACCCGCTGGCCAGGATCCCCACGGTGCGCTCGGCGATCTTTAGCGCCTTGGCGGAGTGAGTGCTGGAGAGGGTTTCCGCCATGGTGCGCTGGTCCCGGATCATACTCATGAACAGGGCGGCCCCCAGGGAGTTAACCAGGATCATCGGAATGGCGATGGTCTGAACCAGTGCCCAGGCATCGGCAAATGGTCGGGCGATAAGCAGGATGATCACCATCTGCATCACTTCGGCGACGGCGGCCACGGCGAATACCCGAAACGGATTGAACAGCTGCTCCAGTTGAAAAGAGCGTCTTAGCCTTAGGTGCATCAGGCCGGCAAACAGCCCTTCGACAGTGGTCGAGATGGTACAGGCCAAGTCGGTGAAACCGCCCAGGCTGTATCGATGTAATCCGCCGGTCAGGCCCACCAAAAAACCGGTTACGGGCCCCCCCAGCAAACCGGAGAGGATCGCCCCCATCGCCCGAGTGTTGGCAATGGCTCCCTGGGTCTGCTCCCCGAAGTAAGTTCCAAGAATGCAGAATATGGAGAAGGTAACGTAGAGAATCAGCTTGTGTGGCAGGTGTACCGCCAGGTCTACCATGGGCCGCAGCACGGGCGTCTTGGTCAGCAGGTACGCCAGTACCAGGTAGAGACTCATCTGTTGTGTGAGCTTGATGATCAGCTCGACGGTTTCAAGCGGACTGGGTGACATGGTATCCCGGTATGGTTGTAACTGGACCAAGGGAAGGAAAAGATGATCCGGATCCCGCTCCTTCGAAGACAAAGGTGCTAACGTAATGCAACTTTATCTTCGAAGGAGCCGTTCCATGGCCAGCATCCACGCCCATGAGTTTTTGTCGCTGATCGGTGAAGCCGACAGCCCCCAGAGCCTGCCTCAGTTGGTGGCGCTCGCGCACCGGCAGTTTGGCGAGTCGGTTCGTTTCCACACCTGTAAGCTGCAGGACCTCGAGCCCGAGGCGCTGCTCGCGTTTCTGATCAAGATGGAAAAGATCGTCCCCGAGCAGCAAGGCTACGTGCTCAACCGGGCGCGCGTCTGCAACCATTAAAGGTCGGTTTTATCCCGATTCATCGGCTCTCTTGGGTAGGGCCAGGCAATCTGGCCGTAGCGGATCACCAACACGGTCAGAGCCAGGATCAGGGCTGCAGCGGAGACTGCCAAAACCCGCCACTCATCCATCGCTTTCATATCCAGGATCATGTATCGGGCCAGCGCCACGATAGCGATGTAGACCGGCATCCGGATCGGCAGTTTACCCACTTCCGCGTAGTTTGCGACCATGGCCAGGACTTCCAGGTAGATGAACATCAGCAGCAGGTCCGCCAGAGTGACGCGACCGTTGTCGATCACCGTCAGTACCTCCTCACCGATGGCGAATAGGGTGCTGAGTGCGATCAGGACCAGGATGGCGTGTTCAAAGAACTTTAAGGATTTGGTGCCGTACTTCTGATATAGGTTGCTCATTTTAAAGGATTCTCAGCGCAATTTCGGGCGTCAGTGTAAGTTTAGTCCCCTTACCCAAGTATGTTTCCTTGAGTAAACTGAGAGCTGGGTCACGATGGAGTGGCCCAAAGAGGCGGATGCGAGGTGGTGGAGTAATGGATAACGGCGTAGAAAAGCGGGCGCCCGGGCGGCACCAGCGATGGTTGCACCCTAGGCAGCTGCCTTATCTCTGGGTCGGCCTGCTATGCCTATTGACGGCACCGGCGGTGGGGGTTGGGCTCTTAGCCTACTTTCTTGTGACGCGATTGCTGCGCCTTTTTAGGAGGCGAACTCCCTCCATCCGCACATGAGCCTGGTATCGACGAATAGAAAAGCGCAGCCCTAGGGCTGCGCTTTTTGCTGTCCCGCAAGCGCTGTTCAGCGCTTTAGCGCATCACTGAGCAGTGGGCGCATCTTACTGACGATGTTTGCGGTGATCTTCGGGCCACCGGCAACGATGTTGCCCGAGGTCATATGGTTGTGGCCGCCGGTAAAGTCGGATACCAGGCCCCCAGCTTCGCGGATCAGCAGTTCGCCGGCGGCGAAGTCCCAGGGCTTGAGGCCAATCTCCCAGAAACCGTCCAGGCGGCCGGCAGCAACATAAGCCAAGTCCAGCGCCGCAGAGCCGGCACGGCGCACATCGGCGGCATCGGCAAACAGGGCATTGAAGATCTCAAAGTAGGTTTCGGTGTGCTGACGGGCCTTGAAGGGGAAGCCTGTGGCCAGCAGGGTACCGTTCAGGTCACGCTTGGGCTGGATCCGCAGACGACGGTTGTCCAGCTGCGCACCGGCGCCGCGGCTGGCGCTGAACAGCTCGTTTTGCAGCGGATCGTAGATCACGCCGTGCTCAACCTTGCCATTGATCTGCAGAGCAATGGAGACGGCAAAGTGGGGGATACCCCGCATGAAGTTGGTGGTGCCATCCAGGGGATCGATGATCCAGCGGAACTCGTCGTGGGCGCCGGTTTGGGTGCCACACTCTTCACTGATGATGGTGTGATCCGGATAGGCCTTGCGAATGGTCGCAATGATGGCGTTTTCGGCGTCACGGTCAACGTTGGTGACAAAGTCGTTGAGCCCTTTCTGTTCGGCTTCAACTTTGTCCAGATCTTCAAAAGCGCGGGCAATGACGTTGCCAGCGGTACGCGCAGCGCGTACGGCGATGTTCAGCATCGGATGCATAAATCGATACCCCAGGATGTAAAAGAACGCGGTGCCTCGGGTTGGACCCCGGCAGTAGGCGCGAGAGTCTAACAAAACCGCGCCTCATGGCAAGCGTTATTGAGCAACCTACCCGGTCAACGTCAGCGACCCGGGTGGCGGTAAGCCTCAAGCATAGCCCGTGTCTGTGCTACTATCCCTGCCCTGTTTTTTAACCGTCAGCGGACTCCCGTTCATGCTCGATAATATTCGCATCATTCTCGTGGGCACCTCTCACTCAGGAAACATTGGCTCTGCGGCGCGGGCCATGAAAACCATGGGCCTTTCTCGTTTAGTGCTGGCTGAGCCTCGCACCGAGATCGATGGCCACTCCATGGCGCTGGCCGCCGGTGCGTCCAGTGTCCTGCAGCAGGTGGTCGTTACCGACGATCTGGCCAGCGCTATTGCCGACTGCAGCCTGGTGATCGGCACCAGTGCCCGCAGCCGGACACTGAGTTGGCCGATGCTGGATGCCCGTGAAGCGGGGCAGAAGCTGGCCCAGGAGGCCGGTCGTGGCCCGGTGGCGTTGGTATTCGGTCGGGAGAACCATGGCCTTAATAATGAAGAGCTGCAGATGTGCGACTTTCATGTCTGCATCCCGGCCAACCCGGAATACAGCTCCCTGAATCTGGCCCAGGCGGTGCAGCTGCTCAGCTATGAGATCCGCATGGCCCACCTGGCGGAGGTGCCCGCTTCAGAGGCGGAGCCGGTGGAATACCCCACTGCCCAGCAGATGGCGCATTTCTATCAGCACCTGGAGCGCGCCCTGTTGGCCACAGGGTTCATCATCAAGGCCCACCCGGGTCAGATCATGAACAAGTTGCGCCGCTTGTTCGGCCGGGCTCGGCCAGAGACGACGGAGTTGAACATCTTGCGTGGGATCCTCACCTCCGTCGAGCGCGTCGCAGGCCCGGAGCGCAGTCAGAAAAGCGATAGGGGTGATGCCTAATCTCGGTTAGCCGGGTCTCCCTGCAAAGGGGCCTAGGAAGAGGCAGTGGGTGGCACAGGATCCTGTTTTCGCTTCGGTTGATGTGATTTCGCTCCACACCGAGCCTATTCATTGCGGCGCCGGCGGCGAAGTCGGGCAACAGTGTGATCCGGGGCAATTGATCCCGAGTGGTCAATAGGGTTAAATACCGCTGCGCGCCGCTGGGGTATACCGGACGACGTCAAGGAGAGACTCCAGCGCTGCAGACATTCCCGACTGGTTTCCTAGGTTAAATACTTGACTGAAATGGTCGGGTATGTAGACTGGGGTTAGTATTTCGGAAGGAAACTGGCAATGCGACTTACATCGAAAGGCCGCTATGCGGTCACGGCCATCCTGGATGTGGCCCTGCACACCCCAGATGGCCCAGTGCCACTGGCCGATATCTCCGAGCGGCAGGGGATCTCCCTCTCTTACCTTGAGCAGCTGTTTGCCAAGCTGCGCAAACAGGGATTGGTCTCCAGTGTCCGAGGCCCCGGCGGCGGATACCTGCTGGGCAAGGCCGCGGAGGCGATCTCCGTCGGCATGGTGGTCCATGCCGTCGACGAGTCGGTGGACGCCACGCGGTGCAGTGGCAAGAGTAATTGCCAAAGTGGTGCGCGCTGCCTGACCCACTCCCTCTGGGGTGATCTCAGTGAGCGTATCGCCAGTTTCCTTGATGGCATCAGTTTGGCTGACCTAATGCAGGATCGGCAGGTGAAAATCGTGAGTTTGCGGCAGGAAGAGGCCCAGGCTCGCAATCATGCTCGTGTTCGGGCCTGATTCACGAATAGACATAGACATTACATTCGCCGGTGCCATGGTGACCGGCTCGCAAGCGGAGAAGCTATGAAACTCCCCATTTACTTCGATTACTCTGCCACGACACCGGTTGACCCGCGTGTTGCAGAGAAGATGATGCAAAACCTGACGCTGGATGGAACCTTCGGTAACCCGGCGTCCCGTTCCCACCGGTTTGGCTGGCAGGCGGAGGAAGCCGTCGACGTGGCCCGTAACCAGGTGGCCGAGCTTCTCAACGCTGATCCTAGAGAAATCGTGTTTACCTCCGGGGCGACCGAATCCAACAACCTGGCTATCAAAGGTGTGGCGCACTTCTACCAGAAGAAGGGCAAACACATCATCACCAGCAAGACCGAGCATAAAGCGGTGCTGGATACCTGTCGTCAACTGGAGCGCGAAGGGTTCGAGGTGACCTACCTGGATCCGGACAGCAACGGCATCATCCCGTTGTCCCGTTTCGAAGACGCCATGCGTGATGACACCATTCTCGTCTCCATCATGCACGTAAATAACGAAATCGGTGTCATCCATGACATTGCGGCGATCGGTGAGCTTTGCCGAAGCAAGGGGATCATCCTGCATGTGGATGCGGCCCAGAGCGCCGGCAAGATCCCGCTGGATGTGAAAGCGATGCAGGTGGACCTCATCTCCATCTCGGGTCACAAGATGTATGGCCCCAAGGGCGTCGGTGCCCTTTACGTGCGCCGTAAGCCGCGTATCCGCCTCGAAGCCCAGATGCATGGCGGCGGTCATGAGCGCGGCATGCGCTCCGGAACCCTGGCGACCCACCAGCTGGTCGGCCTCGGCGAAGCCTGTCGCATCGCCCGCGAAGAGATGGCGACCGAGAACGATCGTCTGTTGTCTCTGCGTAACCGCCTCTGGAATGGCATCAAGGATATGGAAGAGGTCTACGTCAACGGCGACCTGGAGCAGCGTGTAGCGGGCAACCTCAACGTCAGCTTCAACTTCGTCGAGGGTGAGTCTCTTATCATGGCGCTGAAAGATCTGGCGGTTTCCTCGGGCTCTGCCTGTACTTCCGCCTCCCTGGAGCCGAGCTACGTGCTGCGTGCCCTGGGCCTGAACGACGAATTGGCACACAGTTCCATCCGTTTCAGCATCGGCCGATTCACCACCGAGGAAGAGGTGGATCATGCGGTGAAGATCATCAACGAGTCCATCGGCAAGCTGCGCGAGATGTCCCCGCTGTGGGAGATGTTCAAAGAGGGCGTGGACCTGTCCAAAGTAGAGTGGGCCGCCCACTAACCGATCAATCCTATCCCGCCGAGATGTCGGCGGGATCCAGCGCCGCGGATGCGGCGAGCTAAGGAGCTAACACTATGGCTTACAGTGAAAAAGTAATTGACCACTATGAAAACCCGCGCAACGTGGGGTCGTTTGACAAGAACGATCCTAACGTGGCCACCGGCATGGTCGGTGCCCCGGCCTGTGGTGATGTGATGAAGCTTCAGCTCAAGATCAACGACGGTGTGATCGAAGACGCCAAGTTCAAGACTTACGGCTGTGGCAGTGCCATCGCCTCAAGCTCACTGGTGACCGAGTGGATCAAGGGCAAGACTTTGGAAGAGGCGGCGGAGATCAAGAACACCGCCATCGCCGAGGAGCTGGCACTGCCGCCGGTGAAGATCCATTGCTCTATCCTGGCGGAAGACGCCATCAAGGCCGCGATCAGCGACTACAAGAGCAAGCAAGAGAAGTAATCTGGAGAAGAGATGGCCATTACCCTGACCGAAGCCGCCGCTGAGCGCGTCAAAAATTACCTGACGAATCGTGGCAAAGGCATTGGACTGCGACTGGGGCTGAAAACCTCCGGCTGCAGCGGCCTGGCTTACGTGCTGGAGTTTGTCGATGAACTGCAACCCGGCGATGAAGTTTTCGAAGAGCACGGGGTGAACCTGATTGTCGATGCCAAGAGCCTGATCCACATGGACGGTCTGCAGGTGGATTTCGTCAAAGAGGGGCTCAACGAGGGCTTCAAGTTTGACAATCCCAATGCCACCGGCGAATGCGGCTGCGGCGAAAGCTTCACGGTCTGACAGCATGGCCATGAATTACTTTGAGCTTTTTGGCCTGCCGGAGGGCTTCCAACTGGATGGTTCCGCCCTGGCCAGTCGCTATCGTGAGCTGCAGAGGGCGGTGCATCCCGATAACTTTGCCTCCGGTTCCGATCGGGACCGGATGATGGCGATGCAGAAGACCGCCGAGGTCAACGACGCCTTTCAAACCCTCAAATCCCCCCTAAGCCGTGCCGAATACCTCTTACGCCTCAATGGCATCGAGTTGCGCGGCGAAACCGCCACCATCAACGATCCCCTGTTTCTGATGCAGCAGATGGAGCTGCGCGAGGCTTTGGAGGCGCTGGCCTCCTCGAACGATCCTGAGCAGGAAGCGATCGCCCTTGAGCAGGAGTTTCGCAGCCTGGATCGGACCCTGATGGCACAGCTGGAGAGTCAGCTGTTGCAGCAACAGTGGGAGGAGGCTGCGGTCACCGTGCGCAAGCTCAAGTTCGTTCAGAAACTGGAGCAGGAACTGGCGCTGCTGGAAGAGCAGTGGGAACTGTAATAACCGGATAACTTACTATGGCACTACTGCAGATAGCAGAGCCGGGTCAGAGCGCCGCACCGCATCAGCACAAGCTGGCGGTCGGCATCGATCTGGGCACCACCAATTCACTGGTTGCGGCTGTTCGCAGCGGCCAAGCCGAGACCCTGCCGGACGAGCTTGGGCGCCACGGACTTCCCTCTGTGGTCCGTTATACCGAGCAGGGAATTGAAACCGGCTACGGCGCCAAGGCCGAGGCTGGCGCCGATCCGGAAAATACCATTATCTCCGTGAAACGGTACCTGGGACGTTCCCTGGAGGATGTGCAGGCCCGTTACCCTCAGCAGCCTTACCAACTGAGCGCGTCGGATCATGGTCTGCCGCTGTTTATCACCCGACAGGGCCCGCAAAATGCGATCCAGATCTCCGCCGAGGTACTGCGTCCCCTGATCAAACGGGCGGAAGCGACCCTGGGGGGAGAGCTGTCCGGCGCGGTGATCACTGTGCCGGCCTACTTCGATGACGCGCAGCGCCAGGGCACCAAAGATGCGGCTGAGCTGCTGGGGGTCAAGGTTCTGCGCCTGCTTAACGAGCCCACCGCCGCCTCCATCGCCTACGGGCTGGACAGCGGCCAGGAGGGGATTATCGCTGTCTACGATCTGGGCGGCGGCACCTTCGACATCTCCATTTTGCGGCTGCACCAGGGCGTGTTTGAGGTTCTGGCCACCGGTGGCGATTCCGCCCTGGGCGGCGATGACTTTGATCACCTGCTGGCGCAGTACCTGGCGGAGCAGTCCGGCGTGGCTGTGGAGACCGCCAAGCAGCGGCGCCTGCTGATGAACGAGGCCTGCCGGGTCAAGGAAGCACTGACCGATCAGGAAAGCGTTGTCGCGAACCTGGGTGACTGGCAGGGCGAGATAGGGCGCGAAACCTTCGATGCCCTTATCCAGCCGCTGGTAAAACGCACCCTGATGGCCTGCCGCCGCTGCCTCAAGGACGCCGGGATCAGTGCCGACGAGGTGTTGCAGGTGGTGATGGTTGGTGGCTCCACCCGGGTGCCGACGGTCAGGACGCAGATCGGCCGCTATTTTGGCCGTGAGCCGCTGACCTCCATCGATCCGGATCGGGTTGTCGCCATCGGCGCTGCGATTCAGGCGGATATTCTGGTAGGCAATAAACCTGACTCCGATATGCTGCTTCTGGACGTATTGCCGTTGTCATTAGGTCTGGAAACCATGGGGGGCCTGACGGAGAAGGTGATCCCTCGTAACACCACCATTCCGGTTGCGCGGGCCCAGGAGTTCACCACCTACAAGGATGGCCAGAGCGCCATGGCGATCCATGTGGTCCAGGGTGAGCGTGAGATGGTGGCCGACTGCCGCTCCCTTGCCCGGTTCGAATTGCGGGGACTGCCCCCGATGGCGGCCGGCACTGCCGTGGTGCGGGTCACCTTCCAGGTTGATGCCGATGGCCTGCTCAGTGTGACCGCCATGGAGAAGACTACGGGCGTTCAATCCTCCATCGAGGTGAAACCTGCCTTTGGTCTCAGCGATAATGAGATCACCGAGATGCTCAAGGAGTCCATGACCCATGCCAAAGAGGACTTTGCCAAGCGCATGTTGACCGAGCAGCGCATTGAGGCGGGCCGGGTGATTGAAAGCCTGAGCAAGGCGCTGGAGCAGGATGGTAAAACCCTGCTGAGCGATGCGGAGATCCAACAGCTGACTGACCAGATGGCGGCGCTCAACACGCTCTGTGCCGGCGATGATGGCCAGGCGATCAAGGATGCCATCGAGGCACTGGACAAGGCCAGCGGCGAGTTTGCTGCCCTGCGGATGGATCTCTCCATTCGCCGCGCGCTCTCCGGCCGGTCCATTGATAACGTATAAGAGGAAACCATGCCGAAAATCATTTTTTTGCCCCACACTGAGCTGTGCCCGGAAGGGAAGGAAGTGGAGGCTCAAAGCGGTGAGTCCGTACTGGATGTGGCACTGCGTAACGGCATTCATATCGAGCACGCCTGTGAGAAGTCCTGCGCCTGCACCACCTGTCATGTGGTGGTTCGGGAGGGGTTTGACTCGCTGGAGGAGAGCGATGAGCTTGAGGACGATATGCTGGACAAGGCCTGGGGCCTGGAGCCGGAGTCCCGCCTCTCCTGCCAGTCACGGGTTGCGGATGAGGATCTGGTGATCGAGATCCCGCGCTACACCATTAACCAGGTATCGGAGAATCACCACTAAAAGAGCGTTTTGCGCTAAGGAGAGGGGAACATCATGAAGTGGACCGACGTACAGGAGATTGCCATCGAGTTGTCCGAGCGGCATCCGGAGCAGGATCCCCGGCAACTGCGCTTTACGGAGTTGCGGGAGTGGGTGTTGGCACTGGACAACTTTGATGATGACCCCGCCCACTGTGGTGAGCGCGTGCTGGAGGCCATTCAGCAGGCGTGGATGGATGAGGTGGACTGAGCTAATTCATCCTGTGACTGACAGAGCGGCCCCTCGGGGCCGTTTTTACTTTACGGCGCACTGTCGGTTTCTGCCCCGCATCCCTAAGTGCGGGCATGCAGGGTCACAGAAAATCCCGGCGTCGGGGTTTCATTTGTTAGACAATCGGCATATGTTTGTCAATGTTATGTTGCCCTAATGGGTTGTAGTCTTGTTCTTACAAGAACCTGGGTGGGAACGCAATTCAGACGCATTGCTAAAACGGTGACACAGTTATGACCCTGATCCTCCGCTCCCTTGGCGCCCCGGACCAAGAGGCGAGTCCGAGCTCCTTCGACCGTCAGGCACAGGCCCGATTTCTACTGCATAAACTCGCGGTTCGCCGGGGGGAAAAGATCCTGGTTCATGGTCAGGCAGATGCGGCAATCGTGGCTCAACTGGCTGCATCGGTTGGCAACTCGGGCTGTGTGACGCTGTTGCAGGAGTCGACGGATGGCGCAGTGACGCCGCTGGGGTTCGGGCGGGAGACGCCACAGGTCGTGATGATGCAGGCGGGCCCCACCCAGGATGCGCAGGAGTATGATGCGGTGGTGATCACCCCCCATACCTTGAGCGCCCCATCCGAGGCTTATCTGGATGCCGCCTGGCGACGGGTTCGAAAGGGCGGGCGTGTGATGCTGGCTTTGCCGCAGGGCGATGAATTCACCGCGCAGTTACGCCAGTTGGTTACCGAAGCTGGCCGCACTGGCTTTGCTTCTCGTTACCGCCGTTGTTGCGACAAGCACTGTGTCTGGATAGGGGTAAAGTACAGCCGCTGACGCAAATCTGGGCCCGGTTTGTGCGCAAAGTGTGAGCTTGATCTGCAATCAATTTTCTCACCTGTGATTGGGGTGGGATTTTCCTGTTTAAATGCCATATAATCCGCGCCGGGAATAAGCCGTCCTATTAATAAATAATGGAGTGGACAATGGCCATCGAACGTACTTTTTCTATTGTTAAGCCGGACGCGGTTGCAAAAAACTTGATCGGTTCCATCTACAGCCGATTTGAAGCCGCGGGCTTGAAGATTGTGGCCAGCAAAATGGTTCACCTGAGCCGCGAGCAGGCGGAAGGGTTTTATGCCGAGCACAAAGAGCGTCCGTTCTTTGCTGCCCTGGTGGACTTCATGACTTCTGGCCCGATCATGGTGCAGGTCCTGGAAGGCGAGAATGCCGTTCTGGCGAACCGTGAGATCATGGGCGCCACCAATCCGGCGGACGCTGCCCGCGGTACTCTGCGTAGCGACTTCGCGGACAGCATCGATGAGAACGCGGTACACGGTTCAGATGCCCTGGCCTCTGCCGAGCGTGAGATCGCCTACTTCTTCACAAATGAAGAGATCTGCCCCCGCACCCGTTAAGGGATTCGGTGAGCTAAAGGGCGCCTAAGGGCGCCTTTTTCGTCTTTCGTGCCCATTCCAGTCGGTCGTTTCTCTTGCCGATATGGGCAACGCCCTGCCGGCTAACCCCCGCGCTTCTGTCCCCGCTTACGGGTCCTCATTGACGTCATCATCACTGAGGCGAAATTTCCGCTGTTTCTGCCTTCGCTTCCAGAGACGTTTCGCCAGCTGTTGCATGTCGTCGGCGGGATCGTCCCGGCCGATGATCTCAAGACCCAACAGGGACTCGACGATATCCTCCATGGTGACCAGCCCCCGCACGCCGCCATACTCATCCACCACCACTGCGATCTGGGCGCGCTTTGTCAGTAGCAGTTCGAACACCGTCATCAGCTTTGCCTGGGTTGGCAGGGCAATAATGGGGCGCTTGATGCTGGCCAGTTGTGCATCCGGCTGACTCTTGTCGGCCAGGAGAGCGTCGGAGCGCTGGATATAACCGACAATCTCATCGGGATCTTTGTCGTACAGGGGGATCCTGGAAAAACATTTGTGGGCCGCGATGCGGGAGAACTGACTGAAGGTCATCGCCTGATCCAGGGAGTGGATGACGGTACGCGGGGTCATGATGGCGCTGACTGGCACCTCTCTGGCCCTGAGCATCTGCTTGAGAATGTCGGACTCCTGGCGATTCAGCTCGCCGGTTGATGCGCCCACATCCGCCATGGCCGACATGTCTGAGCGGATATGGAAGTGCTCGCCATCGCGACTGAACAAGCGGGTAACCAACGTCGACAGCCGGATCAACGGGCTGCAGAGCCAGACCAGCCACTGCAGTGGCCGGGCAAACCAGGGGGCCAGCTGCCGCCAGTAGTTGGCTCCTATGGTCTTGGGGATGATCTCGGAGAGAAAGAGGATGGCTAAGGTGAGGATCGCCGAAAACACCCCCAGTATCTGGCTGCCAAAGACCGCGGTGGCCTGAGCGCCCGCCCCGGCGGCGCCGGCGGTGTGGGCGATGGTATTAAGCGTCAGGATCGCCACCAGAGGCGATTCGATGTTCTCTTTTAGTCTTGCCAGCTTCGCTGCAGCCCTGGGACGCTTTTTCTTCAAACCCGCAATGTAAGCGGGTGTGACGCTCAGTAGGGTCGCTTCCAGCACACTGCAAAGGAAGGAGACGCCGATGGCGAGAGCTATATAGATAGAAAGCAGTAACATGCGTTAGCACACTCCGCGCAGTAGGGGCAAAAACCACAGCCTCATGATAGCGTCAATCCCAGGCTTGGGTCACTAGGGCTTGGGGCGGCGCTGGACGGCAGGGGGCCGTTGGCTGTACAATTGCGCGCCATTTTCGGCCTGTAAGATGAGGCATCCGATGACTGACAAAATCAATCTACTGAACCTGGACCGCGACGGTTTGCGCGCCTTTTTCACCGATATGGGGGAAAAGCCCTTCCGCGCCGATCAGGTGATGAAGTGGATCTACCATTTTGGCTGTGATGATTTCGATCAGATGACCAACATCAACAAGGGGTTGCGCGCTAAGCTGCAGGCCAAGGCGGAGATCAAGGCTCCGGAGATCGCCACCAGTCAGCACTCCAGCGATGGCACCATTAAGTTTGCCATCGATGTGGGTAACGGTCAGCAGGTGGAAACCGTTTATATTCCCGAGACGGATCGCGCCACCCTCTGCATCTCCTCTCAGGTCGGCTGTGCCCTCGAGTGCAGCTTCTGCTCCACCGCCCAACAGGGGTTCAACCGTAACCTGACCGTGGCGGAGATCATCGGCCAGGTTTGGCGAGTCGCCACATACTTGGGCCTGAAGACCGAAACCGGCGAGCGTCCCATCTCCAACGTGGTGTTGATGGGCATGGGCGAGCCTCTGCTCAACCTGACCAACGTGGTTCCGGCGATGAAGATCATGCTGGATGACTACGGCTTTGGCCTTTCCAAGCGTCGGGTGACCCTCTCCACATCCGGTGTGGTCCCCGCCCTAGATAAACTGGGGGATCAGATCGATGTGGCCCTGGCGATCTCCCTGCACGCCCCGGACGATGCCCTGCGTGATGTGCTGGTGCCGGTCAACAAAAAGTACAACATTGAGCGTTTCCTCAGCTCGGTTCGAGGCTACCTGGGTAAATCCCTGGCCAACAAGGGGCGGGTGACGGTGGAGTATGTGATGCTCGATCACATCAATGACAGCACCGATCAGGCCCATGCCCTGGCCAAGGTGATGAAGGATACGCCGTGCAAAATCAACCTGATCCCCTTCAACCCTTATCCCGGCAGCCCTTACGGTAAGAGCTCCAACTCCCGTATCGACCGGTTCGCCAAGGTCCTGATGGATTATGGTATGACGGTGATCGTGCGCAAAACCCGCGGCGATGATATCGATGCGGCGTGCGGTCAGTTGGTGGGCGATGTGCGTGATCGCACCAAGCGGTTGCTGAAAAAACGCATGCAAGAGAATGGCATTTCGGTCACAATGACCTAAGTCTTTGTTTGCTAAAACATCAAGGAAATGATGAGACTCTTTAGCACCATTTTAGTCGCCGGTTGCCTTGCCGGCTGTGTGCAGAACACGACTTATAGCGGCACGGACACTCAGGTGGCCGAAGCGAGGTACGATGCCAATGCCGCGGCGCGTGATCGGATCTCCCTCGGGCTGGCCTACCTGGATCGGGGTGAGGCGGAACAGGCCAAGTTCAACCTTGAGAAGGCCCTGGAGCATGCGCCGAAATTGAGCGATGCCCTGCTGGCGATGGCTTACTACTACGACTCGGTTCAGGATGAAAAAAATGCCGAGATCTACTATCGCAAGGCGGTGGATGCCAAGTCTGACAACGCCGACGCCGCCAATAACCTGGGCGTATTCTACTGCCGCCATGGGCGTTATCCTGAGGCGGAGCGCTGGTTGCTCAAAGCGGTGGAGACCCCCGGATATATCCGGATGGCACAAACCTACGAAAACCTGGGCTTGTGCACCCTGGAAGCGGGTTGGACCGATAAGGCTGCCGGTTACTT
The DNA here is from genome assembly GCF_039544205.1 of Ferrimonas gelatinilytica. Lineage (NCBI taxonomy): Bacteria > Pseudomonadati > Pseudomonadota > Gammaproteobacteria > Alteromonadales > Ferrimonadaceae > Ferrimonas > Ferrimonas gelatinilytica. The sequence goes on from NZ_BAABLF010000009.1 coordinate 82,236, forward strand.
TGAGAAGGCTCTCAATTATGATGGCCGCCGTGCCGTAGCCCTGCTGGAATTGGCAAAATTGGACTTTGCGGCCGGACGCATTGAGCCCGCCCGCCGACACCTCAAGCGTTATCACCAATACGGTGATGAGAGTGCCGACAGTCTCCTGCTGGCGGCGGAACTGGCGTTCCAGTCCCACAACGCCGATGAGGCGCGACGCTATGGGGTATTATTGCTGGCAAAGTTCCCCGGTTCTGAGCAGGCGAAAACCTATCGAACGAAGTATTACTGATGACTGACGAACGACAGAACGAACAGGGGCCGGAAACACCTGGCCCCATGCTAAAGCAGGCCAGAGAGCAGGCAGGATTAACCACTCAGCAAGTGGCGCAGCGTCTGAACCTGCGCCACTCCGTCGTGAGCGGCATTGAGCAGGACGATTACGAGTCCAACATGTCGATCACCTACGTGCGGGGCTACATCCGCAACTACGCGCGACTCGTTGGTCTCGATGAGGAGCGCTTGAATCGGGCGTTGGCGCAATTGCGGCAACCTGAAACCACCAGCGAGATGCAGAGCTTTTCTGGCCGAACCCATCGCCAGAAAAGCGACAGCCGCTGGACGATGATCAGCTGGGCGATCTTTTTCCTGTTCGCTGGCGCCGTGGTGTGGGCTATTTTTGGCCGTAACGCTCCGCTGCCGGAGGGGGAGCAACCCCAGGCGGAGTTGACCACCGAGAGCTCGCTGAGTGACTCGGCAGCGGTGCCGGCCCTGGAGCGATCCGTTCCGGAACAGGCGGTTGAAGAGGAAGCCGCCCTGCCCGCGGTAGAGCCTGTTGTTTCCGACCAGCCGGTTGCCAGCGAAACATCCACAGCAGCGCAGAGCATCGAAGCCAGTGCGCCTCAAGAGCCGGTGGCTGAACTGTCTCAAGACACTCACAAGGTTCGAGAGGCAGACGCTCAGCAGACGCCTATTCAGGCGACCGCTGCCCAAGCACCGATGAACGAAGAGGTGACCTCGGTTGCTGAGGCCACTGTCCCCGATGTCATCGTGCAGGACAGCATCGCCGTGTCCCTCAGCGACGATTGCTGGATGCTGATCCAGGATGCCGACGGCAAGGTGTTGCTGGAGGGGCTGAAACGCGGTGGTTACCGTGGAGAAGTCAGCGGTAAGGCCCCGTTTAGTCTGCGCATCGGCGCACCGCAAGTGGTATCCCTCTCATTCAATGGCGACGCCATCGATCTCTCCTCATATCGCGCCGGACGCGTGGCGCGTTTGACCCTACCGCAGTAACTATCATGCACCAGGAAACTCCGATCCAACGACGCAAGTCGACCCAGATTATGGTGGGTAATGTACCCGTTGGGGGCGATGCCCCCATCTCGGTTCAATCCATGACCAACACCCGTACCACAGACGTTGAGGCCACGGTCGCCCAGATCAAGGCGATCGAGCGTGCCGGTGCCGACATCGTCCGGGTCAGCGTGCCCACTATGGAGGCGGCGGAGGCGTTTCGGCTGATCAAGCAGAAGACCTCGATCCCGCTGGTGGCCGACATTCACTTTGATTACCGCATCGCCCTTAAGGTGGCGGAGTACGGCGTTGACTGCCTGCGCATCAACCCGGGCAACATCGGCCGGGAAGACCGGATTCGGGCGGTGGTGGATTGCGCCCGGGATAAGAATATCCCCATCCGGATCGGCGTGAACGCCGGCTCGCTGGAGCGGGATATCCAGGAGAAGTACGGTGAGCCGACCCCCGCGGCGCTGGTGGAGTCTGCCATGCGCCACGTGGAGATCCTGGATCGCCTTAACTTTGACCAGTTTAAGGTCAGTGTTAAAGCGTCCGATGTGTTCCTGGCGGTGGAGTCCTATCGTCAGCTGGCCCGGCAGATTGTCCAGCCCCTGCACCTTGGCATCACCGAAGCGGGCGGGGCTCGGGCGGGCTCGGTTAAGTCCGCGATCGGCCTTGGGATGCTGCTGTCGGAGGGGATCGGCGATACCCTTCGGGTCTCCCTTGCGGCGGATCCGGTGGAAGAGGTGAAGGTCGGGTTTGATATCCTTAAGAGTCTCAGGATCCGGGCCCGCGGCATCAACTTTATCGCCTGTCCCTCCTGCTCGCGCCAGGAGTTTGATGTTATCGGCACCGTGAACGCCCTGGAGCAGCGGCTCGAGGATGTGATCACGCCGATGGATGTCTCCATCATCGGTTGCGTGGTTAACGGTCCCGGGGAGGCCCTGGTGTCGGATCTCGGCCTGGCCGGCAGTAACCGGAAGAGTGGACTCTATGTCGGCGGCGAGCGCCAGAAGGAGCGACTGGACAACGATGACCTGGTGGATCAACTGGAGCGCCGCATTCGCGCACAGATCGCCATCAAGCAGCAGCGCATCGATGTCAAGGAATCGGACGACTGAACCCATGTATCCCCGGTGAAAGCGCCGGGGTTTCTATTCGAATCAGTGACAATCTAAACAGGTTTATTGTGGCAAAACAGATCCAAGCGATCCGCGGTATGAACGACTGCCTGCCGGCAGACACCGCAAAATGGCAGCGGGTGGAATCCACCCTGCGTCAGCTGGTAGCCAGCTTCGGCTACCAGGAGATCCGAACCCCCATCGTCGAGATGACCGGGTTGTTCAAGCGCGCCATCGGTGAAGTCACCGACATCGTTGAGAAGGAGATGTACACCTTCGAGGATCGTAATGGCGACTCCCTCACCCTGCGTCCGGAAGGCACCGCCTCCACGGTGCGTGCCGGTAACGAGCACGGACTGCTCTACAACCAGGAGCAGCGCTTGTGGTACATGGGGCCGATGTTCCGTCACGAGCGTCCGCAGAAGGGGCGCTATCGTCAGTTCCATCAGTTTGGCGTCGAGGTGTATGGCCTCGCGACTGCGGATATCGATGCGGAAGTGCTGATGATGTCAGCCGCGCTTTGGGCCCAGTTAGGGCTGAGCGAGCATGTCCGTCTCGAGCTCAATACCCTGGGCAGCAGTGAAGAGCGCGCCGCGTACAAGGAGGCCCTGGTGGCCTTCCTTGAGCAGCATGTAGCGCAGTTGGACGAGGACAGTCGACGCCGCATGCATGCCAACCCGCTGCGTGTTCTGGACTCCAAGGATGCGGGTGTTCAGGCGTTGTTGGCCAAGGCACCGACTCTGATGGAGTTCCTCGGCGAGGAATCCCGGGAGCACTTCGATACCCTGTGCGAGCTGCTGCACGCCGCGGGGATTGAGTACAACGTCAATCCTCGCCTGGTGCGCGGTCTGGACTACTACAACCGCACCGTATTCGAATGGGTCACCGACAGCCTCGGTGCCCAGGGCACTGTGCTGGCCGGCGGTCGCTACGACAGCCTGGTAGGCCAGCTGGGTGGCAAGGATACCCCGGCGGTGGGTTTTGCCATGGGGATCGAGCGTCTGGTTCTGCTGCTGGATACCCTGGGTAAGTTCGATGATCTGCCCGCCGCGGTGGATGTCTACCTCTGCGCCACCGGTGACGGCGCAGTCGCCGCGGGCCTGCAGCTGGCACAGGAGTTGCGTCAGACCCTGCCAGGGCTTAAGGTGATGAGCCATTGCGGTGGCGGCAACTTTAAAAAACAGATGAAACGCGCCGACAAGAGCGGGGCCGTGGTGGCCCTGATCTTGGGAGAAGACGAATTGAAACAGGGATTGGTGACCGTGAAGCCGCTGCGCGGCGGTGAACAGAGTCAGCTGTCCCGGGACGAGTTGACCGAAGCGTTAGCGTCGTTAGTACAGGCTTAAGGGGAAGGTTGTGGAAATTTACAGCACAGAAGAGCAACAGGTTGAAGCGCTGAAGCGTTTCTGGAAAGAGTACGGCGTTTCCATCATTGGTGGTGCTGCCTTGGGCCTGGGTGGACTGTTTGGCTGGAATGCCTGGCAGGACCATCAGCAAAGCCAGCAAGAGGCGGCTTCTGCGGCGTTCGCGGAGCTGATGCAGAACACCAGCAGCACCGAGCAGATGCAGGCGGCGGCTGAGACCTTCCGTACCGAGCACAATGAAGCGGGGTATAACGCCCTGGTGGACCTGATGCAGGCGCGGGTCGCCGTGGACAGCGGTGATCTGAGCAAAGCGGAGACGCTGCTCAAGGATGCGGTGGCCAAGCTTGATAGCAGCACTCGCCCGCTGGCCCAGTTGCGCCTGGCCCGGGTTCAGGCCGCTCAGGAGGAGCTGGCAGCAGCCCAGGCCACCCTAGCTGCCATCGATAATGAGGCGTTCGCGGCTCTGCGTGATGAGCTCAAGGGTGACCTGCTGAAGCAGCAGGGCGACCTGGAAGGTGCCCGAGCGGCCTACGAGTCCGCCATGCAAGCCGGTGGCGCCATGGCCAGTCCGGCCCTGCAGCTGAAGTTGGATGGTCTGGCGCAAGCCAGCTAAGGGGCAAAACCATGTTGCTGGTAAGAAAAGGATGGCTGGCTGGCCTGTTGAGCGCTGCGGTGCTGGCAGGCTGTGCATCCAGCGATGAGGAAACCGTGCAGATCTCCCCACTGCCTGAGCTGGAGAACCCCCTTGAGGCCCAGGTGGTCTGGAAGGAGCGGTTTGGCAGAGGAATCGAGGATTTCTGGTCCTCGCTCTCTCCCACCGAGGGTTACGGTAAACTGTTCATTGCCGAACGCTTCGGTAAGGTGGCAGCGCTCTCCCTGGAGGATGGCAAGGAGATCTGGAGTACCAACCTGCGCCGGGCGTTTTCGGACGGGATCCTTAAGAAAAACAAAGGTGCCCGCCTGGCCGGTGGCGTCACCGTTGGTTTCAACAAGGTATTTATCGGTAGCGAGAACGGCGCCCTGTTTGCCCTCAATGCCGAAGATGGCAGCGTCGCCTGGGAGGCCCTGACCCGTGGAGAGGTGCTCTCCGATCCGGCAGTGATCGGTCGCCTGGTGGTGGTCAACACCGCAGCGGGTAAGGTCCAGGCTTTCGACGTGGACAGTGGTGAGTTCCAGTGGCAGATGGACCTTTCGGTGCCGCCGCTGATGCTGCGTGGCACCTCCGGGATCGCTTCCTCCCAGGGCGCGGCCCTGTTGGGTACGCCGGATGGTAAGGTGTCTGCACTGTTCGCCGATAGCGGTACCCCGATCTGGGAAGCCCGCATCGCCGAGGCCAGTGGCAGCAACGAGCTGGAGCGGGTGGTTGATGCGGATGTGAAGCCGGTGGTGCTGGGCGAGAACGTCTATGCCGCCGCGTTCAACGGCAACCTGGCGTCCATCGAGCTGCGCAGCGGCCGTGTTCTCTGGAGCCGACAGTACTCGGTCTACACGCCGTTGGCGATCCAGGGCTACCGCATCTACCTGACCGACGCCCGCGGCTCCATCTACGCCATCGACCGCCGTAATGGCCTGGAAAACTGGGCCAACACCGAGCTGACCGGGCGTATGCTTACCGGACCTCAGGTGTTTGGGGATTACCTGGTGGTGGGAGACTATGAAGGCTACCTGCATATCCTGGAGCGCAGCAGCGGCAAGTTGCTGGGCTACACTCGGATAGACGCCAGTGGCCTGTATGCACAACCCCTGAAGGTCGGGGACACCCTCTATGTACAGAGTCGCAGCGGGCGAATCGCCGCGGTGACAATTCCGTAAACACCCTGTACACTATGGCGCCCCCGACCTGTCGGGGGCGTTTTCGTTTGATGAATGAGGTATCGATAACATGATCCCAGTGGTTGCCCTGGTCGGACGCCCTAATGTGGGGAAGTCCACCCTGTTTAACCGCCTAACCGGCACTCGAGACGCCCTGGTGGCGGATTTTCCCGGTTTGACGCGGGATCGGAAGTACGGGCAGGCCAATCTGGCCGGGCACGACTTTATCGTGATCGATACCGGCGGCATCGATGGCAGCGAAGAGGGCATCGAAACCAAGATGGCCGAGCAGTCGCTGATGGCCATCGAAGAGGCCGACGTGGTACTTTTCCTGGTGGATGCGCGGGCCGGCCTGACCGCCGCCGACGAGGCGATCGCCGGCCACCTGCGCAGTCGCGAAAAGGCCACGCTGCTGGTGGCCAACAAGACCGACGGTCTCGATGCGGACGCCGCCGTGGCGGAGTTCTATTCCATGGGTCTGGGTGAGATCCACCAGATCGCCGCCGCCCAGAACCGCGGTGTCACCAGCCTGATCAACTACGCCCTGGCCCCATGGGCAGAGGAGTTCGAGCAGGCTCACGGCATTGAGGCCGGGGAGGAGGATGAGTGGGCGCAGGAGGAGGCCGAGGCCCCCACCGAGGAGACCGCCGCCGAGGAGGCGGAGCGCCTGCGAAATCAGCCCATCAAGCTGGCCATCATCGGCCGCCCCAACGTGGGTAAATCCACCCTGACCAACCGCATCCTCGGTGAGGAGCGGGTGGTGGTGTATGACATGCCCGGTTCCACCCGGGACTCCATCTACATCCCAATGGAGCGTGATGAGCGCGAATATGTGCTGATCGATACTGCCGGTGTGCGTCGTCGTAAGAGTGTCTTCGAGGCTGTCGAGAAGTTTTCCGTCATTAAGACTCTGCAGGCAATTGAAGACGCCAACGTTGTGCTCTTGGTGGTGGATGCCCGAACCGGTATTGCAGACCAGGATCTCTCCCTGCTGGGGTTCGCCCTCAACGCCGGCCGTGCCGTGGTGTTGGCGGTCAACAAGTGGGATGGTCTGGATAAAGAGGTCAAGGAGGAGATCAAGCGGGAGCTGGATCGTCGCCTGGGCTTCGTGGATTTCGCCCGCCTGCACTTTATCTCTGCCCTGCATGGTACCGGCGTCGGTCACTTGTTCGAGTCTGTGCAGGAGGCCTATGACAGTGCCACCCAGCGTCACTCTACCGCCATGCTGACTCGGATCATGCAGATGGCCCAGGATGATCACCAGCCGCCGATGGTGCGTGGGCGTCGCGTCAAGCTTAAGTACGCCCACGCTGGTGGCTACAATCCCCCTATCGTGGTGGTGCATGGCAACCAGGTGCGGGACCTGCCGGACTCCTACAAACGCTACCTGATGAACTACTATCGTCGTGCCCTCAAGGTGGTGGGAACGCCGATCAAGGTGATGTTCCAGGAGGGGGCGAACCCCTTCGACGGCAAGCGCGAAAAGCTGACCCCGCTGCAGCAGCGCAAGCGGCGCAGGGTCCTGAGCCACATCAAGAACCGTGGCAGCCGTTAAGGACCATGGATAAACAAAAGGAGGCCCTCGGGCCTCCTTTTGTTTTGGTTTACCGTGCATGGAGTGCGCGTACTCGCGGGGCCGAGGTGTCAACCGGTGGGATCATGGCTGTGCAAAATTGCGCCACTGGACTAGGCTTGCCGGGAAATGTTGTCCCAGGCGTTGAGACGGGTGTTCAAAGCGGATAGCGAGTTCTTCATGGTGGAAGGGAGGTGCGTCTCAGCGTCCCGAACTTTGCCCTGAGGATTTTCCTATGCAGCAACCCGACCCCGAACAGCTAAAGCAGTTTGAAGATTCCCTTTCCGGCCCCCTCCTTACCCCAGAAAGCGCTGATTACGATGAGGTTCGACAACTCTGGAACGCCATGGCCGATAAGCGCCCTGCGTACATCGTACGCTGCCAGGATCGCGCCGATGTGCTGGCCTCCCTGAACTTTGCCAACCACTACCAGATGGAGATCGCCGTCCGCGGCGCCGGCCACAACATCGCCGGTAACGCCAGTTGCGACGGTGGCATCATGATCGATCTCTCCCTGATGACCGATGTGGAGGTGGATGCAGGCGCGCGGCGGGTCTACGTCCAGCCCGGTGTCACCTTGGGTGGGTTGGATGCCGCCACCGCCAAGCATGGCCTGGTGGTGCCCACCGGGATCAACTCCACCACCGGGATCGCCGGCCTGACTCTCGGGGGCGGATTCGGCTGGCTGACCCGACGTTTCGGTATGACGGTAGATTCTCTGGTCGGCGCCGAAGTGGTGACCGTGGAGGGGGGCATCGTCTACGCCAGTGCCGACGAAGAGCCGGATCTTTTCTGGGCCCTGAGAGGCGGTGGCGGCAATTTCGGCATAGTGACCCGCTTCGATTTCGAAGCCTATCCCCTGGCCGACCAGGTGTTGGCCGGTCTGCTGGTGTTCCCGCTGGAACAGGCGGAGTCCATATTGAAGCAGTACCGTGAACAGGTGATCGACAGCCCGCTGGAGTGCAATGCCTGGGTGGTCATGCGCCATGCACCGCCACTGCCATTCCTGGAGGAGTCCGTGCATGGTACTAAGGTGGTGATCCTGGCACTGTGCTGTACCGGCGACATCGAGGAGGGCAAAGCTTGGGCGGCCAAGCTGGAGGCTTTCGGCTCCCCGGTCGGTACCCACGTCGGCCCCATGCCCTTTGACCAGTGGCAACAGGCGTTTGACCCTCTGCTGGCCCCAGGTGCCCGCAACTACTGGAAAACCCACAATTTTACCGAACTGAGTGATGAGATGATCACCGTGGCCGTAGATTTTGCCGAGCAGTTACCGGGGCCAGAGTGCGAAGTGTTTTTTGGACTGATTGCCGGCAAGGCCAATACCGTCGCCACCGATGCCACCGCCTGGCCCTGCCGGGACGCCAAGGTGGTGATGAACGTCCATGCCCGTTGGCAGGAGCCGACTCACGATGGCTCATGCATCGATTGGGCCCGGGCGCTGTTTCGGGCCAGTGAGCCCTATGCTTCCGGCGGCGCCTACGTGAACTTCATGACCGACGATGAAGGGGGGCGGGTCGAGGATGCCTACCGGGAAAACTATGCGCGACTCAAGGCGGTGAAGCGCCGCTTCGACCCCCACAATCGTTTGCACCTGAACCAGAATATCCAGCCGGATTGAGCGTCCCCCCAACACGGCGATGGTAGGGTGAAATGAAAAAGCGCTCCGGTGATGGCCGGGGCGCTTTTTTTATTGCTTGCTGTGGTCCGGGGGGACTTTTATTCCAAGCTCTCCTTGGTGGGGTCGATTGCCGTTACCGCCAATGCCAGGGTCCCCCGGTGCAGGCGGGCTTCCAGTCGCTCGCCGATCTCTACCTGGTCGCTGTCCTTGATGGTATGTCCCTGCGGATCCTGCAGGATGCTGTAGCCCCGGGACAGCACCGCCAGGGGGCTTACCGCGTCGAGCGCCTGGGTCTGGGCCCGCTGGCGAAGTCGCGCATTATCGATGCCGGCCCGGGAGGCCCTCGTCAGCCGGTGTTGAAGATCCGCGACGCGTTGGCGAAGGATGGCCAGTTGCCGGTCCGGATGCTGACTGGCCAGACGCTGCTGGAGCTGTGCCAGCGCATGCAGTTTGCTTCGCTGCTGGCCATCAGCGGCCCGGGTGAGACGTAGGGCCAGCTCATCCAGTCGTTGGCTGTGGGTTGCCAGCTGCGCCTTGGGATCGCAGGCACGGAGCCGGGCCGCCAGTAGGGCGATGGCGCTGGACTGATGGCGGCGATGCTGCTGCCAGGCCTGCTGCAGTCGCTGCTTCTGCTGGGCCAGCTGCCGCCGATGGTGGCTGCTGTCGGTGGAGAGCAGCTCCGCCGCTGCAGAGGGGGTCGGGGCCCGCAGGTCGGCGACGTAATCGGAGATGGTGGTGTCCACCTCGTGGCCAACGGCACTGACGATCGGCAGGCGGGCGGCGTACACCGCGCGGGCGAGGCGCTCATCGTTGAAGCACCAAAGGTCCTCCAGCGAGCCGCCGCCCCGGGTCAGCAGCAGGCAGTCCACTTCGTCCCGCTCGTCGGCGGTCCGGATCATCCGTATCAACTGCGGCACCGCCTCGCTGCCCTGGACCGGGGAGGGGTAGATCACCACCTCCAGGGTCGGGTCACGGCGCTTCAGTACCGAGAGGACATCCCGAATGGCGGCCCCAGAGGGGGAGGTGATCACCCCCAACCGACGTATGGTATCCGGCAGGGGTTGCTTCGCCTCGGTGGCGAACAGCCCCTCGGCGGCCAGTTGCATCTTCAGGGCCTCGAACCGCTGCTGCAGCAGGCCATCTCCCGCCAGTTGCATCGATTCCACCACCATCTGGATGTCGCCCCGGGGCTCGTAGAGGGTCAGGTTAGCCCGCACCAGCACCTGCATGCCATGCTCGGGGCGGAAGGTCACCCGGGTGGCGCGGCTGCGAAACATGGCGCAACGGATCTGGCTGCGATCGTCCTTGAGGGTAAAGTAAAGATGGCCGGAGGCGGGGGTGGCGAGGTTGCTGATCTCCCCCGAGAGCCAGATCTGGCTCCAGTTCTGCTCCAGCAGCGCTTTGACCTGGCGATTGAGGGTGGAAACGGTAAAAACGGGTGGGTTCACAGGGATCCCTGAAGCGGCCAAAAAGAGTGGGGTATTGGTATCAATTTCCAGTTGTGGAAGCAAGGCCACATCGTTATAATCCGACCGCAATATTTCAATCCTCACACGCTAACCTCTTAGGTGGAATGTTGCCATGCTACGTATCAAGCAAGAAGCCCTGACCTTCGACGATGTATTGCTCGTCCCTGCCCACTCGACCGTTCTGCCTAACACCGCCAACCTTGGCACCCAACTGACCAAAACCATCCGCCTCAATGTGCCCCTGCTGTCCGCCGCCATGGACACAGTGACCGAAGCGCGCCTGGCGATCGCCATGGCCCAGGAGGGGGGGATGGGCTTTATTCACAAGAACATGAGCATCGAGCAGCAGGCTGCCGAGGTTCGTAAAGTGAAGAAGTACGAGGCAGGTATCGTGCAGGATCCGGTGACTGTAACCCCGGATGTGACCATGCGCGAGCTGCGTGAGATGCATGAACAGCACGGCTTCGCCGGTTTCCCGGTGGTAACCCATGAGCAGGAGCTGGTTGGGATCATCACCGGTCGTGACGTGCGCTTCGCCACCAACCCGGATGCAGTGGTTGCCGAGATGATGACCCCCAAGGCGCGTCTGGTGACTGTTATCGAAGGTTCCCCCCTTATCGAAGCCCAGGCCCTGATGCACAAGAACCGCATCGAGAAGGTGCTGGTGGTGGATGAGGCCTACAAGCTCAAGGGGATGATCACCGTCAAGGACTTCCAAAAAGCGGAAGAGAAGCCCAACGCCTGTAAGGATGAACTGGGCCGCCTGCGCTGTGGCGCGGCCGTCGGGGCCGGTGCCGGCAACGAGGAGCGGGTTGCTGCCCTGGTGGCGGCCGGTGCCGATGTTATCCTGATCGACTCCTCCCACGGTCACTCCGAAGGGGTCCTGCAGCGGATCCGCGAAACCCGCGCCGCCTTCCCCCAGGTGCAGATCATCGGCGGTAACGTGGCGACCGCCGAAGGTGCCAAGGCGCTGATCGACGCCGGCGTGGATGCCGTCAAGGTGGGGATCGGCCCGGGCTCCATCTGCACCACCCGAATCGTTACCGGTGTGGGCGTCCCGCAGATCACCGCGGTCAATGAGGCCGCCTCGGTAGCGGACCAGTACGGCATTCCGGTGATCGCCGACGGCGGCATCCGCTTCTCCGGTGATATCGCCAAGGCCTTGGCGGCCGGCGCTTCCTGCATCATGGCCGGTGGCATGTTCGCCGGTACCGAGGAGTCCCCTGGGGAAACCGAGCTCTACCAGGGCCGGGCATTCAAATCCTACCGTGGCATGGGCTCCGTCGCCGCCATGAGCAAGGGTTCCTCAGACCGCTACTTCCAGAGCGATAACGCCGCAGACAAGATGGTGCCGGAAGGGATCGAAGGGCGGATCCCCTACAAGGGGCACCTCAAGTCCATCATCCACCAGCAGATGGGCGGCCTGCGCTCCTGCATGGGGCTGACCGGTTGTGCCACCATCGAGGAGCTGCGTACCAAGGCGGAGTTTGTTCGCATCTCCGGGGCCGGCATCAAGGAGAGTCACGTCCATGACGTGACCATCACCAAGGAAGCCCCGAACTATCGTCTGGGCTAAGCCCTTCCAATCCTACGACAGGCATGAGCACAGCTCATGCCTGTTTAATATCTGATAACAAGAGAAGTACCCTCATGAGCAACATTCATGACCACCGCATCCTGATCCTGGACTTCGGCTCCCAGTACACCCAGCTGGTGGCCCGACGTACCCGGGAGATCGGCGTCTACTGTGAACTTTGGGGCTGGGATGTCACCGAAGCGCAGATCCGTGAGTTCAACCCCACCGGGATCATCCTCTCGGGCGGCCCGGAGTCCGTGGCCGAAGCCAACTCCCCCCGGGCACCGGAGTACGTGTTCAACGCCGGCGTGCCGGTACTGGGTGTCTGTTACGGCATGCAGACCATGGCCGAACAGCTCGGTGGCAAGGTTTCCTGCTCTGACAAGAAGGAGTTCGGTTACGCCCAGGTCGAGGTGCTGGAAGCGACCCAGCTGTTCGCCAACATCGAGGACGCCATTGCCGAAGATGGCAACGCGTTGCTGGACGTGTGGATGAGCCACGGTGACAAGGTGACCACCCTCCCCGAGGGGTTCGTGCAGGTGGCCAAGACCGAAACCTGTCCCTTCGCCGCCATGGCGGATGAATCCCGCCGCTTCTACGGTGTGCAGTTCCACCCGGAAGTGACCCACACCAAGCAGGGCAAGCGGATGCTGGAGCACTTCGTGCTGACCATTTGTGGCTGCGAAGCCAAGTGGACCTCCGAGGCGATCATCGATGACGCCATCGCCCGCATCAAGGACAAAGTGGGCCAGGACAAGGTGATCCTGGGCCTCTCCGGTGGTGTCGACTCCTCCGTGGTGGCGATGCTGCTGCACCGTGCCATCGGTGACCAGCTCACCTGCGTCTTCGTTGACAACGGCCTGCTGCGCCTCAACGAGGGCGACCAGGTGATGGAGATGTTCGGTGATCACTTCGGCCTCAACATCGTTCGCGTCGATGCGGAGCAGCGCTTCCTGGCTGCCCTGGAAGGGGTGGCTGACCCGGAAGCCAAGCGTAAGGCGATCGGCCACACCTTCATCGAGGTATTCGACGAAGAAGCATCCAAGATCCAGGACGTGAAGTGGCTGGCCCAAGGCACCATCTATCCGGATGTGATCGAATCCGCTGGCGCCGCCACTGGCAAGGCCCATGTGATCAAGTCGCACCACAACGTGGGTGGCCTGCCGGAAGATATGGAGCTGGGTCTGGTGGAGCCGCTCACCGAGCTGTTCAAGGACGAGGTGCGCAAGATCGGCCTGGAACTGGGTCTGCCCTACAACATGCTCTACCGTCACCCCTTCCCGGGGCCGGGTCTGGGTGTGCGCGTCCTCGGCGAGGTGAAGAAGGAGTACTGCGACCTGTTGCGCCGTGCCGACGCCATCTTCATCGAAGAGCTGCACAAGGCGCAGCTCTACGACAAGGTGTCCCAGGCCTTTACCGTCTTCCTGCCGGTACGCTCTGTGGGCGTAATGGGCGATGGCCGCAAGTACGACTGGGTGGTGAGCCTGCGTGCGGTGGAAACCATCGATTTCATGACTGCCGTATGGGCCCATCTGCCCTACGAGTTCCTGGGCCGGGTCTCCAACCGCATCATCAACGAGGTCGACGGGATCTCCCGGGTGGTTTACGACATCTCCGGCAAGCCGCCGGCGACCATCGAGTGGGAATAAGCTCGTCGAGTGAGTCCAGTTGATTTAGCGGCCTAACGGCCAAAGGAAAAAGCCCTGAGCATTGAGCTCAGGGCTTTTTTAATGTGCGTTGGTTGAGAGTAGGGGATGGCTGGCGCCGTGGGTGTGGTTTAAGGGGCTGCCAGAGTGAGTCGGGAGCGGCACTGATAGCCGCTCCCGGGCTTTGGGTTAGCCGTTGGCCGCCTCTACCACCGCACTGATCTGCGGTTGAACGTCCAGGCCATAGCCAAACAGGGTCGCGGCCACCAGCACCAGGGCGGAGGCCAGCATCAGCTTGGCCAGCAGGGGCAGGCAGAATTTAAACCACTGGCTGTAGGGTACGCCCGCCATACCGATGATCCCCATCAATACAGCATTGGTCGGAATGATCATATTGGAGAAGCCATCACCAAACTGGTAAGCCAATACGGCGACTTGGCGAGGCACACCAACCAGATCGCCCAGCGGCGCCATCAGGGGCATGGTGACGTAAGCTTGGCCGGAGCCAGAGGGGATAAAGGTGTTAAGCACGGTTTGGATCACCAGCATCCCCACCGCCGACAGCTCGGCACTGACGTGAGACAACGGCATGCTCATGGCGTGCACCAAGGTGTGCAGGATCTGGCCATCCTCCATCACCAGGGCAATGCCGCGGGCCACCCCGATCAGCACCGCCGTCATCACCAACTCGGACGTCCCTTCGATGAATTTGTTGGCCGCTTTATCGGCCCCCAGACCACCGATAACGGCGGTTACGATCCCCCAGGCAATAAACACCGCACCCAGCTCGTACAGATACCAGCCTTGAGTGGCGATCCCGGTCACGGCAATGGCCAGGGCCGCGACAAAACTGGCCAAAATCAGTTTATGGCGGCCGTTTAACTGCGGGTAGGTGTGCACTGGCTTGTTATCCAGTGGACAGGGGATCCCGGCCATCATAGAGGTGTGTGGCGCTTTCTGAACCCGTTGGGTGTATTGCCAAACGTGGTGAAAGCCGATCAACACAAAGGGGAGGAAAATAGCGAAGCGCAGCCAGATCCCAGAGTACACCGGGATCTCGGCGATCTGCTGGGCGATCAGGACAGTAAAGGGGTTAAACGCCGATACACCGTAGCCGATCCCATAACCGGCGACGATCATCCCTACCGCGGTCATGGCGTCCAGTTTCATCGCTTTACACAAGGCCACCAAGATCAGCACAAAGGGAATGTACTCCCCAGCAGTGCCGATGCTGCTGGAGGCCATTGCAAAGACAAACACCACCGCGAAGATCAGCTTTTGCGGCGAGTCACCAAAACGCTCCAACATACGGCCGATCAAGGCATCCACGGTGCCGGTGGCCCGCGCCACCGCCAACACCCCACCGACGATCAAAACAAAGAAGATCACGTCTTGCGCCGCTGCAAAGGCCCTTGGGATCACCTGCAACAGGTCCCATGGAGTCAGGTTGGCGGTGCTTTCAACGATCTGGTAGGTCCCTGGCACAACCGACAGGCGACCGGAATCGTTAGCCACCATCTCGAACGCCCCCTGAGGCACTAACCATGTGGCGATATACGCCACTAGCATCATGCCTAGGAGTAAAATAAGGGTATGTGGAATTTTTGTTGTTTTTGTTGCTTCTGTTGTTCTTATTATGTTTTCCATTTTTTGTCCGCAAATAACCTTTAACGCGACTCTCTAGTCTAATCATCCAAAAGATAAAAAAAAGGCTTTTTCTTAACGAGCGTTTTATCAAGTATTAGCAAAATCATATAAAACTCACCTGCGTTGAACACAAAACCATCGGTCGGTTCAAAAAGTGCGCTGCTATTGGATATCTGCTGCTCAATAAGTGATCACAGGTCTCTTTGGAACGCACGAATTTGGCCTCAGTGCTTCGTTGCGCAACTCCGACTCGGCGAAGCGAAAAAACGGTGGGGCTTTGAGTTTGCCGGGCCGCTGGCGCAGTGGCGGATTTGTGGTGGCCCGTCAATTGACTGGCCGGGCGCGGCCCGGTGCCCGGTCAGGGGCTTCCCAACAACCTATGCCACCGGCGGTGGGCAAGCGCCTGTGCTTTCAAGGCCTACGCGGCGGGACAAGCTAGACTCGCTTTTTCACTGTGCCGTCCATGCTTCGTTCAAAAGCCCGGCTTAGTCATCCTTGACTTCGCGTTTACGCCTTACGGCGTTAACCCCTGCTCGACTGGCCATTCGCGCCATCCATGGCGCTCACTCCGGTTTAAGGCCTCTGCGCTGCGGGCCCACCGAGTCGGCGAAAGGGCGGGCGGTGCATTATTTACACAGGCCTGCAGGCATTGAATCTACATCAGACTTGCACTTGTTGTTGCTGTAGAAGTTATCCGTACCTGCCGTACCCGTGCCTCCGCCAGTCTCATCCCACATCCCATACTCATCACTATAAAATGATTTGTTATTAATGAAATGGTTACTCTCGCTGAGAAAATCAGTGTAGTAGCCATTCCTGCTGTACTTCACCGTATTCCTCAAAATGGTGTTTGTAGATGAATGGTTAGTTAATTTTATCGCGTCTCCCCTTGTGTTGAGTATTCTGTTGTTCAGAATAAGGTTGTCATCCGAATCATAAAGCGAAATTCCCCATGCATTCCCTGAAAGATAGTTTTTTTCTATCTGATTCCCATTTGAATCTATATTTATCGCATTTGCGATAGTGTCATATATATTGTTAGAGATAATGGTGTTGTCATGAGTGTCGAATACTAATCTTATCGCTTGGTGGTTATGTTTGAAATCGTTATTTATTATAATATTCTTTTCGGACTCCGCACCAGCCACGCGCACAGCGATATTAGAATCGATAATAGCATTGTCTCTGATAGTGCTCCCTTCGGTTTGATACAGGCTTACGCCTCCGCCAAACCCTTTGATCACCAAGTTTTTAATTGTAACGCCATCGTAGTTGTACAGTTGTACTCCGTATCCATAGGTTGCACCGCAGTTAGCCGGGTTTGCGCAATTACCGCTAAGGGTATGGCCTGCCCCATCAATGGTTATATTGCTCTTGCCTACAACCAGCCCAATATTGCAACCTAGCAAATCTCCTGTGAGAGTGATGTCATCTGTGACCACGGTGCCACATTCCAAAGATTCTGCACAGAGCGCTTGAGTGTGTATGCTCAATGTGCCAAATAGACATGCATATATCAGTGAGTGGTTATACTTTTCATCTTAACCCCCGGTTGATAATTTTGCAGCGCATGATTTCCGCTTGGCGGGATTACATGCGCACACATCCCTCCCGGACAGTGGTACACCTGTCTCGCGCCTCCCTATCGAGCGCCTCTACAAATAATAGTAAAGCGTGCATCAAGATAGCAGCTCTACCCTTGTCTCTTTGACATGCATCAAGTTCTTAAAGTCTGATTAAAATAAAATTCAGGTTATTCAATCGGCAGGAGATTTATGTGTCCACTCCTATACTGATGAAAAAATTTAGGTTATTCATGAGCAAAATCCCTGGCCTCTGTAATCCGATCCTGAACTTTGGCTCTCTGTAGACCATGCCGGTTGCCCACTGTACTGGTGAGAGAGCCCTTTACGGTTAACGGTGAAGCAGTTCTAAAGGTCGCTGGCCCGGAGATTATTTTGGAGGGTTATCGCGCTGGCAGTGGCAGGCCCCAGACGATTATTTTGTCTGTTTTTTGTCCGCTTCGCGCTTTACCAGGATAAAGGTTAAGTACATCTTTGTTGGCAGCGACAGGGCCATACCGACAGCGACGCATACGGCGCTGATGATGATCCCAGTGACGCCCATTGCGTCGATCGAGTCACTGAAGTTGTGGAGGTAGATCCCGAGCAGGATCAAGAGAAGACCTGAGGCGATGCAGCACTTGAGGATCACAACAAGCTTGGCGTCTGTCACTTTTGCACTCCTTTGGGCACGGGCTCCAACCCACTCTAACCCCTTTGTTCCATTCTCTTCACTATGAACAACAATGCGCAGGAGGAAAGCCCCAAATCGCGGCACCCGTGTTTGTGTTCTCTGGTCATTCGCGCCACCGATGGCGCTGAATCTTGCTTCGGGCCTTTTCTGCTTCGGGCCTGCCGAGTCGGCGAAGAGCAGAAGTGGTGGGGCTTCGGGATCTGTGGGCTGCTGCAGCGGTGGTGGATGTTCGCGATCAGCCCAGTTTTACCCGGGCGTATCGTAATTACTTCAACAGCACGCCGAAAATGGATCTGGCCTGAGCCTAAGGGACCAGTGTGTAAAGGGATTACTGGAGACCACGAGTGAGCTGCCCTAGGCCTGTTTTGCCCGCAACTTCCGCACCGTGGCTTTGACCTCTTCCAGCAGGGCTTTGGCGTCGTAGACCACGCCATCCTTGATGGTGTAGAGAACGCCGCCAACCTTTTCTCGCTGGTGGGTTTCCAGGTTCAGTCGGGTGTGCCCGGTGCCGTAGAGCAGCTTGAAGTTGGTCAGCGGGTTCTCTTCGACGATCACCATGTCCGCTTTCTTGCCCACCGCCAGGGTTCCGACCTCGTCGGCCATGCCCAGCAGTTCGGCGCCGTTTAGGGTCGCGGCCTGCATCACCTCCAGTGGGTGGAAACCGGCTTCCTGCAGCATCTCCAGGCCGCGGACATAGCCAAAGCCGAACAGGTTGTAGATGAAGCCGGCGTCACTGCCGACGGTGACCCGGCCGCCCCGGTTCTTGAAGTCGTTGACGAAGGCCATCCAGAGGTTGAAGTTGTTTTTCCAGTTGATCTCATCCTGGGTGGTCCAGTCGAAGAAGTAGGAGCCGTGGATCTTGTAGTTGGGCTGGAACGCCTCTTCGATGGCGGGAATGACGAATTCGTCGAACCACTCCCGGCGGCTGACCGCCATCAGATCCCGGTTGGCTTCGTAGACGGAGAGGGTGGGGTCCAGGGTGACGTTAAGCTCGATGAACTTGTCGATCAGCGCATTCCAGCGCTCGGAACCGGGCTTGGCAGTTTGCGCCCACAGGGTTCCGGCCTCACCGAAGCGATCCTGCTCGTTGGAGTAGTTGTAATCCAGGGAGTAGCGCTGGATACGCTTATCCTCGAACATCGCCTCGGGAATGCCGTACCAGTGCTCAATGCTGGCGTTGCCCCACAGCGCGGAGTCCAGGGCGTTGGCCTGGTTGACCCCCACCTGGGGGTGGTGGAAGGCGGTTTTCATCCCCAGGCTGTTGGCGGTCTCGATCACCGCTTTCAGGTTGTCCGCGCGGCCTCCTAAGAGTTTCACCCCATCGGCACCGCGTTTTCTGATCGCCTTGACCCAGTTGGCCGCAGTTTCCGGGTTGGGGATCATCCCCATGGGGTAGGCGGGGTAGATCTTCATCCGGGGAGCGATGATGGCGTTTTGCTCGCTGAGCTCCTTGTACTCCATGTACTGGCCGAGGCCGCCAAAGGCGCCCACATCCCGGACGGTGGTAATGCCGTGGCCCAGCCACAGCTTGAAGACGTAATCCACCGTCGGCACTTCGCCGAAGTCGCTGTGGTGGGCAACATCGGTGTGGACGTGGGCATCGATGAAGCCCGGCATCACATACTTGCCGCTGCCATCAATGACTCGGATCCCCTCGTCATTGCTGTCGCCTCCGAGGGAGACGCCCACGCCCGCACCGGCCAGCGCCGATTTGATGGCCGTGATACGGTCGTTGTCGACCCGGATATCTACCGGCCCATATGGGGGGGACCCTGTGCCGTCGATGATGTAGATGTTCCGAATCAGCAGCCCTTTATCCGGGCGGCGCTGCGACTCCGGCAGAATGGTCGGCTGGTGGTAGATGGAGTCCCCTACCACGAAGCGGGCCTCCTCGCCGGGTAATATCCTGGCGGAGACGGTGCCGGTGATTAAAAGGGAGACCAGGCCAAGCGTCAGTCCTTTGCACGCCGAACGAAAACGGTGATTAAACATATCCATAAGTACTCTTTGAAGTGGCTTTCCTGCAGTTGCCATCCTAAGCCAGTTCCGTTGAAATATTCAGCACCGAGTGCAGGATCTAGGCTGCCAAGTACAGAGGTGGAGGCACTCGCTTGGCCACCGGACCGTTGCCGGAAGGCCCTCCTCTCGGCCCGCCACCAGGTCGGTTCTGCCATGGTGACGCCGGTAGAGCGGCGGCGCCGTTCAGTCGTCCTTCAAGGTGTGTCGTTGCGCGGTGGTGACTGGCGCCTGGTTGGCGGCGATAAACTCGAAGGTGACCTTGCGCTTGGAGTAACTGCCGTGGTCAAAGTCCGCAGCGGTACAGTCGATCACCCTGGCATTGCTCACCAGGGTGTCGAAGGGTTTGGGACCGCTGTAGCCCAGGGCTTTCTCACCCCCGGCGGCGATGAAAAAGGCGAACCTGAGCACTTCGTCCTCTTTGGAATGAAATATGTAGATTCCCCGGGCCCGTTGTGCCGGAAGGGCAAAACCTCGGGCGTCGCTGAGCCGGTTGCGTTTGACGGCGGCGGCCATCAGGTAGAGGTTGCCCAGCTTGGCCGGGTCCGACAGACGGGCTTTTTGCAGCCCACGCAGGGCCAGGTAGCACCCCATGCTGTGAGCCATGATATCCACCCGGGCCGCGTGGGCGGTCAAGAAGGCCAGTTGGTCCCCCATACGCCGTGAGATCCTGCGGGCACGACTGCGCGCGGACCAGTAACCCAGCTCTTTATCCCCACCGGGCCAGAGGTAGCCGACCACGGCATCGTGCTCGACGTTGGCCTGCGCCATCAGGTCGATGATCCTCTGGTAGGCGGCACAGACCCGTCGGTAACTGTTGTTGTAGCCGTGAATCAGCAGCACCAGGTGTTTGCCCTGGATCTGCCGGGCCAGGGTTTCCCGGCTCATGAGGAGGGTGTGGGTGGGTCGGCTGTCGATCAGGTCGACGGCCCGGATCCTGTCCATTTTGCTTTGCCAGCTGGGCTGGTAGAACCCCTGCCGGCTGCTGATCATCGGGATCACGCTCATCTTTGCCTCCTGCAATCTTGCTCCGTGCGGGCGCAGGCCTCGGCCCTGCGCTGTCCAGGCACTCCTTGCCAGGACTTTTTAACAGTGTACTCAGCGTTATCGGGTTGTTGTAGCTGGATTACCCGGTACCGCATTAGCCCGTTGGTTCTCGCTGTCCGCCTGAAGTGGGCCTTGCAGCGGGCAGAACCGGGTGCCTGTCAACCTCGCTGAACACTGGCTTGACACAGTGGAGGTGAAAGCTGTCTTCAATCATCAATTCGGAACGATCTGCCGCTTTGGGTGCTGCATTCACCTGCGCCCGCTTCCTGACTGGTTCGGTCTGGGGTTATTGCGATTTTTGTTGGTGCTATCCAGAGTAATTCGCTTTTTTGCGTAATTGTTATTTGTCCCAGGATCACTAGGATCGGCGCCAAAATCCGCCCTGCTGTTTATTGAGGCCTCCATTGAACACCTCCCACTCGCTGTATGAAGACCTGTTTTCCCTGAGTATCGGCATCCTGTTGCTCTCCTTTGCTCTGGTGATGTTGAAACAGACTGGTGTCCTGGTGGGGGGCGTGGCGGGTGTGGCCCTGCTGGTACATCGATTAACGGATCTGGGATTTGGCCTGCTCTTTTTCGCCATCAGTGCCCCCTTTTACCTGATGGCCTGGTTCCGCATGAGCCGGATGTTTACGCTCAAAAGCCTGGTGGCAGTAGCCCTGATATCCTGGTTGACGGACTTTCTCAACCACAGCATCGAGTTCCAGGGGCTGACCCCGATGATGGCTGGCGCCATCGGTGGGATCTTCTGTGGCATGGGGCTGCTGGCGCTGTTTCGCCATAATGCCAGTGCCGGCGGCTTCAATGTGCTGGCGCTCTATGGCCAGGAAAGGTTTGGCCTGCGTGCCGGTTACCTGCAGATGGGTCTGGACCTGCTTATCCTGTTGATCACCGCGCTACTGTTCAGTGTCGAGACCCTGTTGGCGTCGACACTCTGCGTGATCCTGACCAACCTGGTGCTGGGTTTCAATCACCGTCCCGGCCGTTACCAGGCTCAGCCACCCCTGTTCTCCTGAGTTTCTCCCTGGTCAAAACCGGGGGCGATCTGTCCCCGGTTTTGACGTTTTTCCTCTCCACGCAGGGGCATCCTCGACCGACACGCTTTGCAACCATTGCGCGGCCAAGCCGCGGTCATAGGGCACTATGGTTACCTATGGCTGAATACGCCGTGGAGGTTGTTATGAAACCCGTTCTCTTTACCTTGATACTGATCGCAGGATTTTTGCCGCCGCCGATCCTGGCGGAGACCTTCGAGTCAGAAAACCGGGTCCTGTACCACATCGACGATGCCCGCATGGGGCGCTTTGCGCTGCACCTGGCTGCGGATCACCTGGAGTTGGATCCCCAGATCGCCATCACGGTGGTGGCCTACGCCGCCGGTGTGGATTTTCTTCTGCAGGGTGAGCAGGATCGCCAGCAGCGGCTTTACGCCTCGGACGTGCAGGCGTTGATGGCGCGAGGTGTCCAGTTTCGGGTTTGTGCCGCCACCTTGAGATATCGCGAGATCGATAAAGGGCAAGTGCTGCCCGGGGTCGTGCTCGTGCCCTCCGGGACATTCGAAATTATCCGTCTTCAAACGCAGGAGCATTACGCCTACCTCAAGCCCTGAGTAGCCTCAGCATATGGCGAGAAACGCACTGGACCGGGGCGGTCTTCGTCTTCATCACCGCGCTGCGTGACGGTCACCTGAGGCTACCTGCACCTGTGGCTGGAACCTACTCTTCCCCGTTCGCCTCCGCCCCATCGGGCTCGGCTAAGCTCAAAGGCGTCTTACGTCAGCAGAAGTTGAGGAGAGAAGATGGCGAACAGCAATGCCGTGGGCTGGTTTGAAATTTACGTTACCGATATGGTGCGGGCCAAACATTTCTACCAGACCGTGTTTGAGACCACCCTGGAGCAGCTCAGCGCCGGGGATGACCAGAGTCCCGAGATGTGGGCCTTCCCCTGGGTGGACGAGGCGTATGGGGCCGGCGGGGCCATCTGCAAGATGGCGGGCGTGTCCCCCGGTGGCAACAGCGTGATGGTTTACTTCAGGTGCGAAGATTGCGCGGTGGAGCAGGGCAGGGTGAACGATGCAGGGGGCAAGGTAGTCCGCCCGAAGATCGCCATCGGGGAGTACGGTTTCATTAGCCTGGTGACGGATCCCGACGGCAACACCATCGGCCTGCATTCGAAGCAGTAAAGCGGGGGAGGGGGTTCCTGGGTCGAGAGTATCGAGTTCCTTAGAGCCTAGGTACTAGGCACTAAGAGCAGGAGCTCAGAGCCGAGAACTTGGCAACCGGCAACTAGAACTTAGAACTTAGAACTTAGAACCTAGAACCTAGAACCTAGCCCGAAATGATGCAAAAACGCCACGGCGAGTATCCCCACCGTGGCGTTTTTTATCCTTCGCCGCGGGGGTCAGTCCGCGAAGGAGATCCCCCCTTCCAGGGAATGAAGGCGGGCCAGCGAGTGCAGCGGCAGGCCCAGTTGGTCGGCGATGCCGCGGCCGTCCTGGAACGATTTTTCCACCACGATCCCAAGGCCTGCCAGCGTGGCGCCGGACTGATCACAGAGGCTCTTCATCCCCAGCAACGCCTGGCCGTGGGCGAGAAAATCGTCCACGAACAGGACCCGCTCCCCACCCTGCAGATGGCGCTTATCGCAGGTCAGGGTGTACTGGGTGTTCTTGGTGAAGCTCTGCACGCTTTCGGTGTAGAGCTCGTCGTTATCGAGGATGCTGGCGGCTTTTTTGCACACCACCAGAGGCAGGTTCAGCGCCAGGGCGGTCAGGGTACCGATGGCGATCCCGCCGGCCTCGATGGTGATCACCTTGTCGATGCCGGCATCCCGGTAGTGCTCGGCGATGGCCTGGGCGCACCAATTGAGCAGTGCCACGTCCACCTGCTTGGTCAGAAAGCCGCTGGCATCCAGAGCACTGGCGCTCTTGACCACCCCATCTTTCAAAATCCGTTGTTGTAATGGGTTCATCTTGATTCTCCTTGAGGGTTTACAGCATCAGCAGGTAGGCCAGAAAGATGACCGACAGGGCATAAATGAGCGGGTGAACGTCGCGGCCACGACCGGACACCACCATGGTAAAGGCGTAGCTAATGAACCCCATCGCCATGCCGTTGGCCGGTGAGAAGGTGAGCACGGTGAAGATCAGGGTAAAGAAGGCGGCGATGCGCGATTCAGGCTTCTCCCACTGGATTTTACCGAGGTGGCCCACCATGTAGATCCCCACGACGATCATCGCAGGGGCGACGATGGCGGTGGAGAACAGGGAAAAGACCGGGTAGAGGAACAGGGACAGCAGGAAGAGTCCCGCCACCACCACCGCAGCCAAACCGGTACGCGCACCCTGGGAGGAGGCGATGCCGGACTCGGAGTAGGCGGTGATGGAGGTGGTCCCCAGGACGGTTCCGACCACGGTGCCGCCGGCGTCGGCCATCAGGGCTGAGCGGGCGTTGGGCACTTTACCATCCTTGTCGATGATCCCCGCGTCGCGGCCTACGCCGACGATGGTGGAGAGGCCATCGAAGAAGTCGATGATAAAGAAGATGATGACGATAAACATCAGGTCCAGCAGCTTGTCAGCGCTGAATGAATCGAAGTTGAAGATCTGGCCGAAAGAGGGGGCCAGGCTCGGCGGGGCAGCCATCCACTGCTCCGGCAGCGGCGCAAACTGGGTTCCCAACAGGGCATCACTGGTCAGCGAGAGCAGCAAGGAGACCAGGAAGGCGATGAAAGTGGCTAGTTTGATGTTTCGCACCATGCAGGCCAGGGCCACCAGAAGGCTGATCATGGCGATCGCTACCTGGGGCTGAGTGATATCGCCCATGCCCACCAGGACGAAGGGGTTGTCTACGACGATCCCTGCGTTTTTCAGTCCCAGGAAAGAGATGAAAAAGCCCAGCGATACGGTGATGGAGAGCTTCAGATCTTCCGGGATCGCCTCGATCATGGTTTTGCGCACCTGAGTAAGGGAGAACGCCACGTAGATGAGTCCGGAGAGGAAGATCCCAAACAGCGCCTCGTGCCACACCAGGGCCACGGAGCCGGAAAGCAGCATCCCCTTGAAAAAGCCGTTCATGCTCATGCCCGGGGCGAGCATCACCGGGTAGTTGCCGAATAGCCCCATCACCAGGGTGGCGAAGGCGGCGGCGATGGCGGTGGCGCTGAAGATCGCGCCTTTGTCCATTCCCTCAATGCCACCGAGAATGGCGGGGTTGACCGCGAGGATGTAGCTCATGGCCAGGAAGGTGATAAAGCCAGCGTAGATCTCGGTGCCCAGGGTGGAACCCCGTTGCTGGATCTTAAAGGTGGATTCGAGCACCGTGCCGTTTTCGGCGCGTTTCAGTAAGGTGGTGATGTTCACAGCGTAACCTGTTTGTTCGGTTGATCATCGGATATTTACTGAACCGCATACGGGGCGCCCTGCCAGGCAGGGGGATTGGACTGTAGTCGCAGGATTAGGTCCCGCGGTAGAAACTTCCGGTCCAAATCACCGGAGATATACAGCTCAATAAATGTTGGTCGCGGATTCTATCAGCAGCACCATTGATCGCAACCGCAAAGCGCATTTATGCCCGGTTCGGTCACATTCACTGGTGTTTTTAAACGCTGGCGAGGGTAACGGCGCCCCGGGCGCAGTAGTGACGTATACTCGCCTTTTTTCGGGATAGAGGAGAGACGCGAGATGCAGTTAATGGAGGTGGACAAGAGACGCTATCGTCAACGGGTCAACCGGGTAATCACCCTTTTCGTGGTTAGCCTGGCTGTGCTCTCGGTGGCCTTGGGAAGCTTGTTGATCACCCTGTTTGGCTATGACGCGCCCCGGGCTGATGGCTCCACCGGCAACTTCGGGCTCAACCTGATCGGCGTGTTGCTGGCACTGGCCCTGTGCAGTGCTGTGCTTCACCGTTTTCGTCACCACCCCTACCTGACCGAGGTGTTTTACGTCTGGCGGCTCAAGCAGATGATGAATCGCATCTATCGCCAGTACAAATCCTTGGAGGCGCGGGCAGAAAAGGGGAGCGAGGAGGCATTGAAGGTGCTCTGTTTCTATGCGCTGGCACAGAAACAGGTCTATCAGCTCGACGACAATACCCTCACCCTCAGCGAGGTGGAGCAGCGTATCCAGCGCCTGGAAAAGCAGGTGGCACCACGCACTGTGGAGGAGATGGCCGCGGCGTTTGAACCCAAAATGCTGACCTCCTAAATATGCTCCACTTTCGTGAAAGCTTTGGCTCCCTGGGCTTTTCTCCGGCTCTTAGGAACGAGGGCCTAAAACCGAGTTCCTAAGAGCTTTGTGCTCCACTGCATCAGGTTGCCCTCGCGAACGGTAGGGTGTAGCACAATTCGGAACAGTTATTTAGTTCCTAAGAGCCGGGTTACTGGATGTGGTCCCCCAGCAGCTGGGTCATGGTATTGATAATGCGGTCGAAGCGCTTGGGCAGGCGTTGGTGGCGACGCTGAACCAGGTAGATGGTTTCCGATACCGGGTTGGTCAGACGGTGATGACGGATCCCCTCTTGATGGGCAAAGGCCGCTACCGCGTAAGCCGGCAGCACGGTAAAGCCCAGTCCCCTGGCCACCGGCTCCAAAATCAGGCCGATCTGGTTGGAGAAGCCCCGACGGGGCAGTTGGCTGACCTGCTCAAACTCTGGAAAGTTGTCGCTTAGCAACAGGCTGGCGTGGTGGGCGCCGTCCGGGTGGTCGATGTAACCGAGATCCATCAGGGTCAGCCAGTCCGGGCGTTCCAGATCGGCGGGTGTCACCAGGTAGAGCGGCTCCTCGGCGAAGGGACGGCTGGCCAGCTCTGGGAGCTGCGCCGGGCGGGTGATCAGCCCAAGGTCCAGCTGGCGACCGGCCAGCTGGGTTTCGATGCTGTGGTTGGGGGCGAAGGCGTACTCGATGCAGAGGCCGGGATGGGCGACCTGGAGATCCAGCAGCCCCGGGTAGAGACGCAGCCCCAGGCTGCCGGGGCTGGCCAGGCGGCAGCGCCCCTCGATATCACTGTCCCTCTTTAGCCCCTGCTCCAGCGCATCCAGTTGAAACAGGGTTTGCTGGGCTTGCTGGTAGACCCGTTCTCCCGCCTCGGTGAGAGTGAACCCCTTGCCCTCCCGCTGCAGCAGGTTCTGGCCGAAGTGCCGCTCCAGTTTACGGATCTGCTGGCTGACGCCGGGCTGCGTCATCGCCAGTTTCTCCGCCGTACGGGTAAAGTGGCCCGTTTCCACCAGAGTGCAGAAGGTTTGCAGCCAGCCGAGGTTAACCATAACCACCTTTAATCATTATCAGAGCATTGGATAAGTTTCTGTTGCCAGTTTCCGCTGCCCGAGGCGAGAGCGCAAGCCGGGTTTCGACTTCTTAACTTACTGTTCCGAATTGTGCTTCACCCCGCCTGTTTTGGGGATAAGCGGGCGCAGTGGGGCACGGCGCTCTTAGGAACCAGGAACCAGGAACTAGGAACTAGGAGCTAGGAGCTAGCAACGAGGCTCTAGGATCTGGTTCCTAAGAGCCGGAGCCAAGCCAGATCGTTCTGGGCTTATACAAACTGGGAGCCTATCCAGGACCGGCTGTTGTGTTCCTGGGCACCAAACCGGACTGTCGATAAGCGCGGCCATAGATAGGGGGCCGACCCCCGGAACGAGGCACCTCGCGCAGGGCAGGGCTCTGCCGGTCAGAGTTTCTCGGCGTGATCCAGGCACCACTGGGCGCGTTCCAGCACGGCGTCTCTCTCTTCATCACCGCGGTTGTCCCAGTTGCGGTAGACCACCCCGACCCTAGGATTGTTGGCCAGTTGCTCGCGGTGGCGCTCCATGAAGTGCCAATAGAGGCTGTTAAAGGGACAAGCGCGCTCACCCACTTTCTCCCCGACCTCGTAGTGACAGCTGGCGCAGTAATCACTCATCTTGTTGATGTAGTTGCCGCTGGCGGCGTAGGGCTTGGACGCCAGCAGGCCACCATCGCCGTACTGGCTCATCCCCCGGGTATTGGGCAGCTCCACCCACTCGATGGCATCGATATAGATCCCCAGGTACCAGGCATCCACCTCGTCGGGGTCGGCGCCGAACAGCAGGGCAAAGGTGCCGGTGATCATCAGCCGCTGGATATGGTGGGCGTAGGCGTATTGAAGTGACTGGTCGATGGCATCCTTCAGGCAGGCCATGCGGGTCTCACCGCTCCAGAACCAGGGGGGCAATGGACGCCGGGCATCGAAATGGTTGTGCTGCTCGTAGCCGGGCATGTTGGCCCAGTAGATCCCCCGGATATACTCGCGCCAGCCGAGAATTTGGCGTACGAACCCCTCGATCTGGGCCAGGTCCACGTCGTCGTTCTCCTGGTATGCGTCGATGGCTGCCTCCATCACCTCCAGCGGATGGAGCATCTTGGTATTGAGGGCGAAACTCAGGCGGGCATGGAACAGGCTCCAGTGATGGGGTGCCTGGTTGGAGAGTGCATCCTGGAAGCGACCAAAGTGCACCAGGCAGTGGCGGCAGAAGTGGCCAAGCAGCTCCCGGGCCTGGGCCCGACTCACCGGCCACAGTAGCGGGCCCTCCAGGGTGCCGATAGAGGTGACCTGGTGTCGCTCAAGCCGTGCCAGGATGTCGTCGACCGAGTTGGCGAAGCAGAGCGGCTCCGGCACCGAGGCCCAGTCCACTTCCCGTAGTCGGTGGCGGTTCTCCTTGTCGTAGTTCCACTGGCCCCCCAGGGGCTTACCATCGGCCATCAGGAGGTTAAAGCGAACTCGCATCTTGCGATAGAAGGGCTCCATCCGGTGGGCTTTGCCCCGCTCAAAATGGGCATCGATCTCATCGAAAGGGAGCAGGAAGTGTTCACTGTCGACCTGCCGGACCGCCACCGGCAGGTCGAGATCGCTCAGCTGGGCCAGAAGGCGGTATTCATCGGGACGCTGATACTCGAAGCGCTGCGCACCGCTCTCCTGTAACTGGGCACGGATAAGCGCGGGGAGATCCTCATACTGGGCGCTGTCATCCAGGGTGAGGTGTCGCACCCTGTGCCCTGCGGCTTCCAGCGCATCGGCAAAACCCTTCATGGCGGCGAAGAAGGCACAGAGCTTTTGGATGTGGTGGCGCACGTACCCTGTCTCCTGCTTAAGCTCTGCGATCAGGTAGAGCACGCCGTCATCCTGTTGGCGAAACCAGCTGTGGTGGGCGTTGAGCTGGTCACCCAGTATCAGCCTCAGGGTGTGAACCTGGCTCATGGCGCCCGCCTTGGCCAATCTGCCTCGTCATGGCTGTCCAGTGGCGCAGACGGTTGGGTTGGTGCCCAGCGGCGGATAAACGCCCCGTCCGGATCGTAGATTTCCGTCTGCTTGGCGAGGTCAAAGTGACGCCAACCGCGGGGATCTGCGCCGACGCCTGCCAGGTATTGCCAGTTTCCCCAGTTGCTGGCGACGTCGTAATCCAGCAACTGTTGCTGGAAGTAGGCCGCTCCGTAGCGCCAGTCCAACCCCAGTTCGTGAACAAAGGCGCTGGCGACGATCTGCCGGGCCCGGTTGGAGAGATAGCCGGTCGCATTGAGCTGGCTCATGGCCGCATTGACGATGGGGAAAGGGGTCTGGCCCCGACACCACTTGCTGAACCGTTCGGCGTAAAAGGTGGTGGGTCTGCGGATGTTCTGTATTCCGGTAAAGGCGAACAGCTTGCTGCCGTGGGCCAGGGCGTACCACTGGAAGTACTCCCGCCACAGCAGCTCGAAACGGATCCACGCCGTGGACTCATTGGCTCCCCGGTAGTGCTCGTGCCGGGACAGTGCCGCCCAGACCTGTCTTGCGGACAGGCAGCCCCGGGCGAGCCAGGGCGAGAATTTGGTCGAACTCCGCCAGTCATCCAGCGCGTTTCGGGTTTGTTTGTAACTTTGCGGTGCGCTACCAGCAAAATAGCGGTTGAGGTGCCGCCGTCCCGGCCTCTCGCCGCCTCGAAAGGGGCTGTTGGAGGGAGCACGGGGCGGGATGAGAGGGTCATTACGCAATCGGCCTGGCGGTGGCGGCAGGACGGTCGGCGGCCGGCAGTGGGGACGGACCGGCACAGCCTCCATGGCCTTGCGAAACTGGCTGAAGGTGCCAGGCAGGTTATCGAGGGAGAAGGGCAGTTGGTCAAGTCGAAACAGGGTGTGGGATTGAACTGCCTCGAAGACGACGTCGGGGTGGCGCTCCATGAGCGTTTGCCACTGTCGGCGTTCATCAAGGCCGATGGGTGCGGAAACCACCACCCGATCAATCTGGCGCTGCTTGATGATCTCCGGCAAGACCGTCAGTGGATCGCCCTGGCGGAGCCACAGACGCTGCCCGAATTGCACCAGGCTACGGGCAAGGTCATCGAGGCTATCGAGGATGAAGCGCCAGGGCAAGTCCCCTACCGGTTTACAGTGGTAACGCCCCGGGCGGCGTAAGGCGGGATCGGCACAGTACAGGCAGGTGAGCTCATGGGTGCCCTTAACCGCTTCGCGCAGGGCGGGGTTGTCCATGAGCCTGAGGTCCTGCTGAAACCAGAGGAGGGTACGGGTCATAACAATCTCTTGTTGATGATTTCGTCTCAATACGGAGTGACGGGCCGATAGGCTCACCGGCGGCCAGCGGAGGGGATAAGCCCCCCCGTTGGATGGGGACGCTAACTAAGCAGGCGATCAACCGGGCTAAGCATCCCGGCATGTCGCTGCCCGGCGACGTGAGTGTAGATCTCCGTAGTGCGAAGATCACTGTGCCCGAGCAGGGTCTGAACGGTACGAATATCCGTTCCGTTGGCCAGCAGGTGGGTGGCGAAGGAGTGGCGAAACGTGTGCGCCGTAACCCGTTTGCATACGCCGGACGCCAATACCGCTTTGCGAAGCTGTTTGGCATAGGCGGAGTGGTGCTTGTGATGCCGACAGAGATACCCATCGTAGGGGTGGATGCAGAGCGTGCTTGAGGGAAACAGGTATTGCCATGCCGGGCTTTTTAGCGTGCCACGATATTTGCGGTAGAGTGCTGGCGGCACCGAACTCATCCCCTCGCCATTATCCAGGTCATCCTGGTGCAGTGCTTTGACACTTTCAATTTGCGCCTGCAATGGCTTGAGCGTGCAGTGGGGCAGCAAGGTATAGCGATCTTTTTGCCGTTTACTGCGAAAAATAAACAACGAGCGACCGTCGAGATCCACGTCTTTTAATCTCAAGCGCAGCGCTTCGTGGATGCGAAGTCCTGCGCCGTAGAGTAAACAGGTAATGAGCCAGT
Source organism: Ferrimonas gelatinilytica (assembly GCF_039544205.1). Classification (NCBI taxonomy): domain Bacteria; kingdom Pseudomonadati; phylum Pseudomonadota; class Gammaproteobacteria; order Alteromonadales; family Ferrimonadaceae; genus Ferrimonas; species Ferrimonas gelatinilytica. Next base: position 112,875 of record NZ_BAABLF010000009.1, read on the forward strand.
AGTCCCCGTGGAGACAAGACAACACGCGCTCAACCTCGGCCATCGACAACACCGTTGGCAAACACTTCGGGCGACTGGCCATGCCAAACTTCAGCCCCTCAATAGGCTGATTCAACACGTGACGATACATAAAAATCAGCGCACAGAGTGCCTGGTTCTGGGTGGCGGCACTCACACGTCGTTCATTGGCCAGATGCGTCAGAAAGCCTTCAATCTCAGGGTTGCTAAGCGTATTTGGATGCCGTAAGTTGTTGAAACGGATGAAATACCGTATCCAGTACAGGTAACTTTTCTCGGTCTGAAGAGCGTAATGGCGCACACGAAGCGCTTGCCGCACCGTCTGGATGAAAGGGCTCGAACTCATGTTCCCCTCGTCGCCATAAGGCTGTATGTATATACAGTTATAAGTGGCTTCCGGAAAAGATCAAGGCGTTGCGCACGTCCCGTGTCGGGCTTAGCTTGCCACCAAAACGGCGCGCTTAAACATAAAAGCTATCTTTTTCATTAGGTTAAACGTAAGTATCCACTATCGAATGTGGATAGGTTTCGCCACCGTTCCGACTTTGGCCAATGAGTGCGGCATAAGAAAAGCGTTTTCATGTGGGATCACAGAGAGTTGGGCATAGTGCTCTGAATGAGCCTGCCGGACTTATTCGGAATTCAAAGTAATATACTGTTAGGCAGATTTGGAAAGTTAAGTGCAAGACTTCTACGACGGGTTATCACCGTTTTACCACCTCATTTATCCGGATTGGCATGCCAGCATCGACAAGCAGGGAG
>NZ_BAABLF010000010.1:0-40457 GCF_039544205.1 Ferrimonas gelatinilytica
GTATAACCACGTCAGACCCCACGGGAGCTTGGATAGAAAACCACCAGTCAGCCGACTTGGTGTGAACAACGTGTTGGAAGTCTACACCTAGAACCTAGAACCTAGGACCTAGAACTTAGGAACGGACTCCGGACTGCAACACGAACCTGAGGTTTACCCCGGCAGCTGGTCCCGGTGCGGTGCACTTTGGGCCAGAGCCTGCTCCAGAAGCTGGTTTAACCGCTGCAGTCGGTTACGGGCCTGCTGGGCATCCGCCTCGCTTGCCGTCGGCAGCTTGGGGCGGTGATCCATCCCGTAGAGGACATAACGGTAGTTCTCGTCGGAGAACACCGTACTGTAGCTGCCCGCTAGGTCCAGGTATTCGCAGACCTTGTGCTGCCACAATGTCAGCTGTGCCGACAAGACCGGACTGTGACGATGGCTCTGCGCGGCCTGGCGCCAGAACTCGGTGTCGTCCCTGTCTGTCAGGCAGTAGTGGAGGATGATGAAACGTTTGAGGTCATCGTAGATCCCGTTGAGCAGGCGATTGTAGTTGTCCCGCACCGCCTGGGCCGGGCGCGCCTGGTTAAGGTGGGTGGCGAGCAGGCGCACGCTGAGGTTGATCAGGTGCAGCCCTGTGGACTCCAGGGGCTCGATAAAGCCCCCTGAGAGGCCGACCGCCACACAGTTGCCGACCCAGAATTCCCTGAGGCAGCCGATCTTCATCTTGAGGTGCTTGGCATCTCCCTGATCGCCACAGCCCAGGAACGTTCGCAGTTGCGCCTCCGCCTCGGCCTCGGTCAGGCGGTTGCCATCGTAGACATAGCCGTTGCCTCGCCGCCCCTGGAGATCGATCTCCCACACCCAGCCCTCGCCCAGTGCGGTGGCGGTGGTGTAGGGGCGAGGGGCTTGGCCATCCTGGTAGGGCAGTTGCAGAGCCACCGCCCGGTTGCAGGGCAGGGCCGCCTCAAAACTTTGCCAGTTGTCCGCCTTGAGCGGGCCGATCAGCGCCTGGCTGAAACCGCTGCAGTCGATGTAGAGGTCCGCCTCCAGGGTTCCATCCTGGCAGTGCAGGGCGCGGATCTCACCGCCCTCGATACTGACTTTCTCAATGGTGGCGAGGCGGTGCTCGACACCAGCTGCCACCGCCTTGCGCTTGAGGTAGCGTCCCAGCAATACTGCATCCAGGTGGTAGCCGTAGGGCACCAGCCCCTGCCAGGCCGGGGCGTTGATCCCCTTGGGGCCATGCTGATGGGCACTGAGCAGGCTGCCGAGGCTGACCGTCTGGTCGTAGCGCTGGCCCTGCCCGCCGGCGAGCCAGGGGGTCACGGGATCTGAGGCTCCCGGGGGCATCTTCTCCTCGAAGGGGTGGAAGTATTCGTGAGGCTCGCCCGCCACCGGCTTGCGCCATTGGCGGAACAGGATCCCGTTTTTATAGGTTGCCTGGCACTCCCGCATCATCTCCTGCTCATNATGATCCCGATCTCATCGCTCTCCACCAGGGTGATCGCCACCTGCTGCTGGTTGGCATTGAAATGGCGATTCAGGTAGAGCGCGGTCATCCAGCCGGCGCTGCCACCGCCAACGATCACCAGTTTTTTCAGGGGGGTGGGAGAGGTCGACATCAGGAACTCCTTACAGGGTGAGCAGACCGGTTAACAGGATCCAGGCCGCGAAAAAGCGTTTCAGGGCCAGGGCGGGTAGGGCACTGGCCAGACGTCGAGCTAGCCAGGCTCCAAGGATCGCCCCGGGGCCGGCCAGGTAAACCACCGGCCAGGCGATGCTGCCCGGTGGACTGAACAGCATGCCGGGCCAGACGGTGGCCGCACTGACCATCACCCCGCAGGCCACCGCCACCCGGACGTCGATCCTAAGGGCGATCAGCAGCAACACCAGCAACTCCCCTACCCCGACCGACAGCCAGGCGGTGATCACCCCCCCAATCAGTGCGGTGACCATCAGCAACGGCCAGTGCCAGGGCTGGAGGGCGGTAGCGGCAACCTTGACCTGTCTGGCCAGCGCCAGCAGGGCGCTACCGAGCAGGATGGAGAAGAGGGCGAAGCTGTGCTCCAGGCTGGCCGGAGGGGTCAGTTGGTGTGCCAACGCCAGTCCAAGCCAGCTTATCGGTGTGAGCAACAGAACCAGCTTGGGGAGTGGCTGCCAGCTGAGGGCTGCTTCCTGACGTCGCTGCAGGCGGGCATAGCGCCACCAGGCGAGGGCGCCGGTGGTCATGCCGAAACACTGGATGGCAAAAGAGGTCGCCACCGCCGCTTCCGGGCTCAGGGCCAGGCGCTGAAACACGGGGATGAACAGCACACCGCCGCCGGCTCCGGTGCTGTTGGCGATCAGTGCGCCACCAATCCCCAGCAGTAGGTACGCTGACTCCGTACCGACGAGGATCCCAACGGCCAGCAGGGGCAACATCAACAGCATCAACAGGGCTTTGGGCTTGAGGGGGAGGGTCGCCGGGGTCCGTGTCGGCATAACATTCCTTGGTGGCCGGGACGAATGCCGATAAATTATCACTGGCTGACAGCGTTGTCAGTAGGTGTGTGAACAGTTAACAGGAAATAACAATAAGTTCTGGACAGGAAATGACAGCGTTGTCATGATTGCTTCATCCGGTTATCGGTCTGTTGGGCCGATGCTGTCATCATGAGGTTTGTGCCGAAGCCAGGGTGGGCACTTCCCCCACTGCCTTGTTGTTCGGTTCAGGCGTCCGTCGCCCAAAACAGGGGTATCGTTCGGCGACCTTTAACACAGCGTCATTACGACGCCCACAACGGGAAGGAACCATGTTGCTTCGAGCTGCCTTTTGCTCAGGGCTGCTGCTTCTGGCCGGATGCCAGCAGGCCAGTGAGCCCACCTCAGATTCCACACTGTCGGCGGCACAGGTGGCCGACCAGCTTTCGATCCAGTACCAGGTACTGGATAACCAGCCGGATGAAGGTTGCGATCCCGGCAAGGCGGATGGCCACTGCTACCGTGTCCGTCTCAGCCTGACCCCTGAAACCCACCCGCTGCCGGCGACCGGCTGGTCCATCGTGCTGAGCCAAGTCTCCTATATCCAGGGGATCGAGGGGCCGCTGGAACTTACCCACATCAACGGCGATCTGCACCGCCTGAGCCCCGGACCCGGCTTCACCGGCCTGGCGCCCGGCGAGCAGCTGGACCTTGAGCTGCGTGCCAACTTCTGGAGTGTCTCCGAGTTCGACGCCATCCCCAACTACCTGCTCGAGTGGAGGGATGACCCGGCGGTGGTGATCGCCTCCACCCGGGAGCAGCGGGATGCGGAAACCGGCCTCTGGCAGCTGCCCCACGTGGTGCCGATGACGGATCGCGAACAGCAGCTCAAGCGCACTGATCAGGACAATGTCCCCCTGGCGGATGCGGCCCAGCTTTATGCCCGCTATCAGGAACTGACCTCGCGCTCCGAAGCCGCTTCGAAGGCGCCGGAGTTCGGCCTGATCCCCACGCCGGTTTCGCTCACGCCGAGTGAGGGGGAGTCGCTGCCCTTGTCGCGCGGCTGGACCCTGACCTCCAACGATTTTCACCACCTGGACGCGGCGCTGGACCGCCTTAGCCTGCTGGGTTTTGAACCCAGTGAGCAGGGCAGCGCGATCCTGTTGGAAAGAGCGGCGGACCTGCCGGAGTCGGCTTACCGGCTCAGCATCGACAGTGACGGGATCCGGATCCTCGCCTCCAGCGACAGCGGTGCCTTCTACGGCTTGCAGAGTCTGGCGGGGCTGATCCGGCTGGGTCGGGACACCCTGCCGGCGGTTGAGATCGAGGATGCTCCCAGGTATCCCTATCGCGGGCTGCACCTGGATCTGGCCCGTAACTTCGTGGCCAGTAGTGAGCTTGAGACGCTGATGGACCAGATGGCGGCCTACAAGCTCAACAAACTGCATCTGCACCTGGCGGATGATGAGGGGTGGCGCCTGGCGATCCCCGGCCTGCCGGAGTTGACCGAGATCGGCGCATACCGCTGCGCGGATCTAAGCGAGCAGGATTGCCTGCAGCCCCAGTTGGGGGCAGGAACCGAGCGTAACAGCCCGGTCAACGGCTATTTCAGCCGAGAGCGCTTTATCGAACTGCTGCGCTACGCCCAAGCGCGCCACATCGAGGTGATCCCCTCCCTGGATATGCCGGGCCATGCCCGGGCGGCGGTGGTGGCGATGGAGCGCCGTTTCGAGGCCCTGAGTGCGGCGGGCCAGGCCGAAGCGGCCAATCAGTACCGGCTGCTGGACCCGACGGACACCACCGAGTATCTCTCCATCCAGTACTACCGGGATAACACCCTCAACCCCTGCATCGATTCCAGCTACGCCTTCATCGGTAAGGTGCTGGACGAAGTCAAGGCGATGTACGACGAAGCCGGTGTTGCCCTGCCGCTCTACCATATTGGTGCGGACGAGACCGAGAAAGCCTGGTATGCCAGCCCCGCCTGTGCGGCGCTGATCGCCAGCACCCCGGAACTGGATAATCTCCATCAGCTCACCGGGTACTTCCTTAAGCGGGTGACTGCCCAGCTCAAGGAGCGCGGCATCGCCGCCGGTGGCTGGAGCGATGGCCTCGAGGAAGCCGCAAGCCAGCTGGAGGGGGGGATCACCTCCTACGCCTGGGGCGTGCTGGCCTGGGAGGGTCACCACCAGGTGCACCGTCAGCTCAAGCGGGGCTGGGACGTGGTGCTCTCCACCCCGGATGCGCTCTACCTGGACTTCCCCTACGTGGCGGACCCGCTGGAGACCGGTTACTACTGGGGGGCCCGTCAGATAGACAGCCACAAGGTGTTCAGCCTGCAGCCGGACAACCTGCCGGTGCACGCCGAGTACTGGCTCGACCGTATGGGCAACCCCTTCGTGGCCGCAGATCCGGAGCCCCTGGCGGGAGAGCGGATCCTGGGGATCCAGGCCCAGCTGTGGACCGAAACCGTCCGTGATCCCGAGTTGGTTCACTACAAGCTGTTCCCCCGCCTGCTGGCGGTAGCGGAGCGGGCCTGGCACCGGGCTGAGTGGGAGCTGGATTACCGTCCGGGGCAGAGCTATGGTCCCGACACCGATCAGTTCACGGAAAAAGATGCCCTGAAGGGGGACTGGCAACGCTTTGCTCACCTCCTGGGTCAGCAGGAGCTGGCCAAGCTGGACCGGGCGGGGATCTTCTACCGGATCCCGACCGTGGGCGCACAGATCCGTAATGGCCAACTCGAGGCCCTGGGGCTCTATCCCGGCCTGGCCCTGGAGTACCGAACCGAGGGCGGCCAGTGGCAGCCCTTTGATCAGCCGGTGGCGGTCAAAGGACAGGTTGCCGTGCGGGCGCGCTCCGCGGACGGTCTGCGACCCGGACGCAGTTTGACGCTGGAGGCCGAGGGGCCGCAGCGACTGGCACAGGGGGCACAATGAATAATAAGAACAAGGAGATGCAACCGATGATCTTGGGAATTGATGGCGGTGGCAGTAAATGCCGGGCCGTACTGTTTCATCCCGAAGAGGGCGTCATAGGTACCGGGCTCTCCGGTGCCGCCAATCCGGTCAACGGCCTCGCCGTGGCCCAGGCATCCATCATCGAAGCCTGTGAACTGGCACTGCAGGATGCGGGCCTAGGCCACCAGCCCCTCTCCCAGTGCGTGGTGGGCGCTGGCCTGGCGGGGGTAAACCTGCCCTCCTGTGAGCAGGCGATGATCCAATGGCAGCACCCCTTCGCCGCTTTCCATCTCACTACGGATCTGCACATCGCCTGTCTCGGTGCCCATGGCCACAAGGATGGCGCCATCATGATCACCGGGACCGGTTCCTGTGGCTACCTGAGCCTCGGTGGCCAGGGCAAGATCATTGGCGGTCACGGTTTCCCGCAGGGCGACAAGGGCAGCGGGGCCTGGTTTGGCCTGCGGGCGATCCAGCAAGCGCTGGAAGCCAGTGATGGCCTCGCCGCCGATACCCTGATGACCGAGCTGCTGGCCCAACATTTTGGCAGCAGTGACCCCATGGCCTGGGTGGAGCAGATCGCCGGTCAGCGCTCTACCGCCTATGCCAAGCTGGCCGCAGTGGTGTTCCAGGCCGCTGAGCACGGTGATGCCGTGGCCCAGGCGACTCTCAGCGAGGGCACCGCCTACATCGACCAGCTGGCGCAGCAACTGCTGAACCTGGGGGCGCCCCGCTTGGCGCTGCTCGGTGGCCTAGGCCCGCTGCTGATCCCCTACCTGGCCGAGTCGGTCCAGGCGCGCCTGCACGCCGCCGAAGCCGCCCCGGAAGTGGGCGCCGTCTATTACGCCCAGGACGCACTGGCGTCCCAGGCTAACCAATAACAAGGATTAAGCGATGACCAGTATCATGGAAAAAGAGGCGCTGGAAGCGCCACAGCGTATCGGTGAACAGCTGGAGCGCAACCAGGCCGCCATGGCGCAACTCGGTGCCCAGCTGCGCGCCTGTCCCCCAAAATTCGTGATGTGGGTGGGCCGCGGCAGCTCGGATCATGCCGGCGTGTTTGCCAAGTACCTGATCGAGATCGAGATGGGGATCCCCACCTTCGCGTCGGCACCCTCGGTCTCCAGCATCTACGGTAAGCGTCTGGCGTTGGAGGGCGGCCTGGTGCTGGTGATCTCCCAGTCTGGCCGCAGCCCTGACATCCTGGCCCAGGCGCGCATGGCACAGGAGCAGGGCGCCAAGGTGGTTGCTCTGGTGAATGACGAGCAGTCTCCGCTGGCCCAGTTGGCGGACTACATGATGCCCCTGGGCGTGGGTGAGGAGCGGGCGGTGGCTGCCACCAAGAGCTACCTGGCGACCCTGGCGGCCCTGCTGCAGTTGGTCAGTTCCTGGAAGGATGAACCGGAGCTGAGCGCTGCGGTGGCGGCCCTGCCGGAGGCACTGCAGCGCGCCGTGGAAGCGCCGGCCCAGTTGACGCCGGAGTCCCTGCAATCGGTGACTAATCTGGTGGTGCTGGGGCGTGGGCTCGGCTACGCCGTGGCCAAGGAGATCGCCCTCAAGCTTAAGGAGGTATGCGGGATCCATGCCGAGGCGTTCTCCAGCGCCGAGTTCCTCCATGGTCCGGTGACGCTGGTGGAGCAGAAGCTGGCCCTGCTGAGCCTCAATATCGAAGATGAGTCCCAGCCGGCCCACGATGAACAGATGGCGGAGCTGCATAACCGTGGCGCCGACGCGGTGCCCCTGTCACAGGTTGGCGCGGTGCATCCGCGAATCGCGGCGCTCTCTCTAATGCAGCGTTTCTATCTCGACGTGGAACGGGTGGCCCGCGCCCGTGGGATCGATCCGGACAACCCCAAGGGGCTGAAGAAGGTCACTCAGACCCTGTAATCAACGGCTGGGAAATGGGGAAGCGAGCCATGCAAGCACAACACTGGCAGGTGGAACGCCTGTTCGATGGGGAAAGCTTTATCGATAACGCCTGGATCACCCTCAGTGAGGGGCGGGTGCAGGCGATAGGGCAGGGTGAGGCTCCCCCGGGGGCGGTCGTCCTGACCGGCACCCTGGTACCCGGCTTTATCGATGTGCAGGTGAACGGCGGCGGCGGTGTGCTCTTCAATGACCGTCCCGATGCCGATGCCATTGCGGCGATCATCTCGGCCCACGCCCGTTACGGCAGTACCGGGTTGATGGTCACCCTTATCACCGACCAGCTGCCGGTGATCGAGGCCGCCGCGGATGCCGCGGCCCAGGCACAGGCGGCGGGTCTGCCGGGCTACCTCGGGATCCACTTCGAGGGGCCCCACCTGTCGGTGGCGAAGAAGGGGGTGCACAGCGCCGAGTATATCCGTCCTCTGAGTGAGGCGGAGATGGCTCAGTACTGCCGTCAGGACCTGGGGCGGGTGATGGTGACCCTGGCGCCGGAGCAGGTGCCACCGGAGCAGATCGCCCGGCTGGTGTCGGCGGGGGTGCGGGTCTGCCTGGGTCACTCCAACGCGGATTTCGCCACGGCCCAGAGTGCGCTGGCGGCGGGCGCATCGGGGATCACCCACCTGTTCAATGCCATGTCCCCCTTTACCTCCCGGGAGCCGGGTCTGGTCGGAGCAGCCTTGCTGGATGATGACGCCTGGTGCGGCCTCATTGTCGATGGCCATCATGTGCACGATGCCAGCTTGCAGCTGGCACTGAAGGTGCGGCCGGAGTCTCGGATGATGTTGGTGACCGATGCCATGCCCCCGGTGGGCGCCGAGGGCGAGTCTTTCACCCTGATGGGCCGGCCGATCCGGCGGGAGGGCGATAAGCTGACTGCGCCTACCGGCGAACTGGCGGGCTCGGCGCTGGATATGGCCAGCGCGGTGCGCAACAGCATCCGGCGCCTTGGGGTGGAGGAGGCGAGGGCACTGAAGATGGCGGCCCGCTACCCGGCCCAGTTCCTTGGCCTGGCTCAGCACGGCACCCTGAAAGTGGGCAGTCCGGCGGACATGGTGCTGCTGGATGGCGAGTTCCAGGTGCAGCAGTGCTGGATTGGCGGTACCCCGAGAATTTGATTTTTTTGATGAAAAACTTGCTCCAACGGAATAATAACAGAGGCGAGAAAATGGATATGTCCAACGCAGTCCCCGCGAAGACGGGAACCCAGAGCAGTTTTCTGCCGATGTGCATCATCGGTGTGCTTTTCTTTATCTTCGGTTTTGTCACCTGGTTGAACGGATCGTTGATCCCCTTCCTGCAGATCATCTGTGAGCTCAGCGAGTTCCAGGCGCTGTTTGTGACTTTTGCCTTCTACATCGCCTACACGGTGATGGCGCTGCCGATGTCCTACCTCCTGCGTCGAACCGGCTACAAGAACGGCATGGCGATCGGATTGGGGTTGATGGTCGCGGGCGCGCTGCTCTTCATCGTTGCGGCACAGAGTGCGGCTTATCCGCTATTCCTCACCGCCCTGTTCGTACTGGGTAGTGGCCTGACCATCCTGCAGACCGCCTCTAACCCCTACGTGGTGATGATCGGTTCCCGGGAGAGCGCCGCGATGCGGATCAGCATCATGGGGCTCATCAACAAGGGCGCCGGGGTTATCGTACCTGTGCTGTTCACCGCCATGGTGTTGTCCGGTTTCGAGGGCTTTACCGCCGATCACCTGGCTGCCCTGCCGGAGGCGGAGCGGGAAGCCCGGATCAGTGAACTCTCGAACCGCCTGGTAATGCCCTACCTCTACATGGCGGCGGTGCTGTTGGGGCTGATCGGTTTGGTGAAGTTCTCCTCCTTGCCGGAGCTGGATGTGCCGGAAGCTCCGGATGAGCAAGCCAAGGGCAACATCGCCCACTTCCCCCAGGTGGTTCTGGGGGCGGTTGCGCTCTTCGCCTACGTGGGTGTGGAGGTGATCGCCGGGGATACCATCGGCCTCTACGGCTCCGGGTTGGGGGTGAAAAACTTCGCCGCCCTGACCTCCTACACCATGGTGTTCATGGTGGTGGGCTACATCATCGGCGTGACCTGCATTCCGCGCTTCTTTAGCCAGGAAACGGCACTGAAGGGCTCCGCCATCGCTGGCTTGCTCTGCATCGTCGGAATCACTCTGGGTTCCCAGGAGAGCACCGCTATCGCCGACCTGCTGTGGGGCTGGAGTGGGATCCCGGTGCTGCCGGACTCCGTGACCTTCGTGGCCATGATGGGCCTGGCCCATGCCCTGGTGTGGCCGGCGGTATGGCCGCTGGCACTGGAGGGGCTGGGTAAGTTCACCGCCCAGGGCTCGGCACTGCTGATTATGGGGATCGCCGGGGGGGCCATCATCCCCCTGCTGTTCGGCCTGGTGGCGGATATCAGCGGCAGCATCCAGTCCGCTTACTGGATCGGCATACCCTGCTACGGCTTCATCCTCTTCTATGCCTTCAAAGGGCACAAGATGCGCAGCTGGTCGTAGATGACCCAAGCGACGCAACCACAGCCGGGGTCTCGACCCCGGCTGCTTTCGATTGACGCCCTGCGCGGGTTCGATATGTTCTGGATCCTCGGTGGCGAAGGGCTGTTTGCCGCGTTGCTGGTGCTGACCGGCTGGTCCGGCTTCCAGCTGGCCGCCAACCAGATGGAGCACAGCGCCTGGCATGGCGTGACCGCCTACGATCTCATCTTTCCCCTCTTTATCTTCCTCTCCGGCGTCACCCTGGGATTAAAACCCCTGGCCTTGAGGGCGATGACACCGTCGGCCCGCTGGCCCATCTACCGTAAGGCCTTAAAGCGACTGGCGCTGCTCTGCCTGCTGGGGGTGGTGTACAACCATGGCTGGGGTGGGGGGATCCCGCTTGCACCGGACGCGGTGCGTTACGCCAGCGTACTGGGGCGGATCGGCATGGCCTGGTTCCTGGCCGCGATGATTGTCTGGCACCTCTCCCTGCGGGCCCAGTTGCTGGCCGCAGGGCTGCTGATGCTGGCCTATGGCCTGACCCAGGGCAGCTTCGGCGCCGACCCGTACAGTGCCGCCGGTTCCCTCAACGCCTGGGTGGATCAGGCGCTGCTGCCGGGGCAGTTTTACGGCGGCGGTCCGCTGGACCCCGAAGGCTTGTTTTCCCACCTCAGTGCCGCCCTCAACGCCCTGGCTGGCGCCTGGGTGGGACGCTGGTTGTCGACGCCCTACGCCCTGAACCGGCGACTGGCGCTGCTGGCTGCGGTGGGCAGTGGCCTGTTGTTGACAGGGTATGGCATCTCTCCCTGGATTCCTCTGAACAAGACCCTCTGGACCGTCAGTTTCGTGCTGGTGAGCGTGGGCTGGAGCGGGCTTCTGCTGGCCCTGTTTGCGCTGTTGATCGACGGCTGGGGCTGGCATCGCCCGGGGCGGTTGTTTGCTCTGATCGGCGGCAATGCCATCGCCATCTACCTGGCCTCGGCACTGGTGGATTGGGGCTACCTAAGCCGCAGCCTAATGGGTGGGGTGATCGACAGCCTGCCGGCCGCGGCGCAACCCCTGCTGGCTTGCCTGGCACTGCTGGCGGTACAGCTGGCGGTACTGGCATTCCTGGCCCGGCACCGGCTGTTCTTTAAGGTGTGACCGAGGCAAAAGCGGGCGCCAAGAGGGAGTACCTGGTTCCGAGTTCCTGAGAGCGGGATCGATACGCTGGGTTCTAGGTTCTAGGTTCCAAGAGCAGGAGCGGGATTCTAGTAGCGACTTCCTGGTTCCTAAGAGCGGACACCCGGTGCGCGTTTCGGGTTCTGAAGGGCAGGAGGCTCGAGGTGTGAGTTACTAGTTCCTAAGAGCAGGAGCGAGGCACCAGGCGCGAGACACCGATTTCGAAGAGCATGATATGGAATGCTTTTTAGCTTTTAGCTTTTAGCTTTTAGCTTTTAGCTTTTAGAACCTAGGAACTCGGAACCAGGAACTAAGAACGAAGGTCTCGCTGCGAGCACGGGATCAGGTCGGACTCGGCTCCAGTGCGCTCGCCGGTACATCGCAGGAGTCCCGCAGCAGGGGCTGGGGAACGAAGCGTTGGGCCGTCTTCACCGCCTGGCCCTGCAGGCGCTTGAGCAGCTGCTCCGTGGCCTGTTGGGCGATCTGGGCGATGGGCTGGTCCACTGTGGACAGCCGGGGCCAGGTCTGGCGGGAGAAGGGGCTGTTTTCGAAGCCGACGATGGAGAGCTGGCGCGGGATCTCTACCCCCGCCAGCCGGGCGGTAAAGAGTGCCCCGGCGGCGATTTCGTCATTACAGGCCACCAGCGCCGTGGGCCGCTGTTTTTGTGCCAACAACGCCTTGGCATTTTCCACCCCGGACTCGAACGCATACTGCCCTTCGCGGATGAAGGCCGGCTGCACTGCAACGCCGTGATCCTCAAGGGCCTGCCGAAACCCCGCCAGGCGCTCAAAGCTGGATTGGTGCTCGGGATCCCCGCCCAGGAAGCCGATCTCCCGGTGCCCCTGCCTGAGCAGGTGCTGGGTGATGGCGTAGGCTCCGGCCCGGTCATCGATGTAGAGGCAGTCCGGATCCCCATCCGGTTCGCCGGAGCCGGAGACGATCCGCACCAGGGCGACGTTGAGCGCCTTGAGGGTGGCGATGATCTCGGCGCTTTCCGAAAAGGGCGGGGTGAGTACCAGTCCCGCCAGGCGGGAGCGGCGCACCATCTCGACCAGCTGATCACAGATATCCTCGGCCTTGGCATCACAGGGGTGGATCAGCAGCTCGTAGTTGGCGGCTTGGCAGGCCTTAAGGATCCCCTGCTGCATGTCGATGACGTAGTAGGCGTTGGGGTTGTCGTAGATGTAACCGATGACATAGGCATGGGTGCCCGCCAGGTTACGGGCTGCCAGGTTGGGCTGGTAGTTGAGCTGGGCGATCGCCGCTTCCACCTTGTCAATGGTGTCCTGCTTGACCGAGGGTTCTCGATTGATCACCCGGGAGACGGTTTTGAAAGAAACCCCCGCCCGTTGCGCCACATCCTTGATGGTTACTTTCATGCCCTGTCCTGACAAAGGCGGTTACCCGCTCGCAGGCCGATTTTATCGGCCTTGCGCAGCCAGATGCAATGAAATTGCTAACAATGTGTCGCAATTGTTGATGAGGTTAATTCACCCTTCCGACCATTACCTTCCCAGTCTGATCATGAGGTCGTCGTTGCGGTGTTGGTGAGGGCAAACTCGCTGGCCAACTGGCTGTGGCCGAGACCCGCCCGTTTTTGCACCTGGATCTGGACCGGGATGCGCTCCTTGAGGGCTTCCACATGGCTGATCACCCCGATCATCTTGCCGCTGGCGTTGAGCTGGTCCAGGGCATCGAGCGCCGTATCCAGGGTTTCGGGATCCAGGGTGCCGAAACCCTCGTCTAAAAAGAGCGAGTCGATACGGGTCTTGTGGCTGACCAGGTCCGACAGGGCCAGTGCCAGGGCCAGGCTGACCAGGAAGCTCTCGCCACCAGAGAGGGTCCGGGTGTCCCGGACGGTATCCGCCTGCCAGGTGTCCAGCACCGACAACGCCAGGGCATCCCGCTGGCTGCGCTTGAGTTGGTAGCGCCCATGCAGTCGGGCCAGTTGCCGGTTGGCCAGGTGCACCAGGTGCTCCAGGGTCAATCCCTGGGCGAAGCGGCGGAACTTGGCGCCGTCGCGGGAGCCGATAAGTCCGTTGAGCTGCGCCCACTCATCATGGCGTGCCTGCTGCCGCTCCACCTCGGCCACCAACTCGGATCGGGCCTCGCGACGCTGCTGATCGCTCTCGAGCCGTTCGCGAAGCTGCCCCTGCTCACCGAGGCTCTGCTGTCGCTGTTCTTCTATCTCCCGTCGTTCCTGCTCCAGTGCCTGGCTGGCCTGCGCTAGCGCCTCGTCGCCCTCTGAGAGGGCTTTTTGCGCCTCCGGCCTCTGCTGCCAGTGCGCCCTGTGTTGCGCCTGTGCCTGCTTGAGCAAAACATCGGCCTGATGGGCCTGCTGCTGCAGTGCCTGTTTCAGGCTGATCAATTCGGACCACTGGGTTTCGCTGAGCAGGGTGGCCCGCAGGGCCTCGATGTCCGCAAAGCCGGCGGCGGATCCCTTCTGACTGAGGGCATCATGGCGTTGATCGACCCGGCTCGCCAGGGCCTCCCTCTGCGGTGCCAGGCTCTGTGCCTGTCCCTTGAGGGCGGCCACCGCCTGTTGCTGGGCTTGGAGCTCGGCCTCCGCCTGTTTGAGTTTGGACTCCTGTTTGTCACTTCGTTGCTGGATCGCCGCCCTGAGGCTTTCGACGCTGTCGGTGCCAAAGGCCAGGGTGCGTTCGTTCCTGGTGTGCATCTCCCTCTGCTCGATGTCAGCCTGGGTCTGCTCCAGTTCAGTCGCCTGCCCGGCGAGCTCCTGGCTGCGTCGCTGCAGTTGCTCCAGCTTCTCCTGGGCCAGGGCGCTGGCGTTGTGATCCTGCTGCTGGTCGCGCTGGGCCTTGTGCCAGGCCTGCACCTGGCCGGTCAGTCGCGACAGCCACTGGGGTTGCTTCGCCGCTTCCGGCAGACTCAGGCCAAGGGATTGCGCCTGCTGCTGCCAGCGCTCGGTACGCTGCTGCTGACGTTGCTGGTACTGCTGGCGTTCGGCTGCAACGCTCTCGATCTGCTGTGCCAGGTATTGTTGCTGCTGGGCCAGTCCGCTGAGCTTGGCCTGGGCCTGCTGGTGCTGTTGCGCCAGTTTGGCCAACTGCTGCTCCAGCTGGTGACGGCGCTGCATCGCTTCGCGCTGCTTCTGAACCTGCTCCGACAGCCGTTGTTGCTGCTTTTGCCACCCCTGCTCAGCCTCGGCCAGCGCGTCCGTTTGCTCGATGGTGAATGCCAGCCCCAGGGCCTCTCGATGTGGTGCCCAGCTTGCCTGCTGCTGACGCTGTTGCTCCCTGAGGCTCTCCAGCTGCTGCTGCAGCTGTTGCAGGTTTTGTTGGTCGAGCCTGAGCGCCTGGCTCTGCTCGATGCCGGCGCTCTTGAGCTGCTCCACCTCCTGGCGTAACTGGCTCAGTCGGTCGGCGGTGCTGGCGTCATCCTGTTGCTGGTACTCGGTCACCAGTGGGTGTTCGGTGGCACCGCAGAGAGGGCAGGGGGTGTCCGGTTGCAGTGTCGCCCGATGGGCGTCCAGGGAGCGGATCTGCTGCTCGAGGGCGTAGCGTGCCTCCAAGTCCTTGAGGTGGGGGGTGCGCTGCCGCAGCTGTTCCCGTTTCAGCTCCAGCTCCTGCTGCTGGGAAGCGATGGCCCTCTCAAGGGTGCCCTGGCGGGCCAGCAGGGGGGTAATCTGTTGTTGGGCGTTGAGCCAGAACCGGGCAGCGGTTTTGAGCTCCTGCCAGTGCGGCCCCTGTGCCTGGAGCTGCTGCAGTCGCGGCTCCCATTCGTCGGATCCGTCCTGGGGCGGCGGCGCATGTGCCAGCGCCTCCTGGGCCTGTTGCAGCGCCCGTTCATGTTGCTGGGACTCTGCCTGAAACTGGGTCAGCTGCTCCCCAAGGGGGCGTTGCTGGCCCTGGAGCTCCTGATGGCGCTTATCCAGTTGTGCCAGCTGTTCGCTGTCGCTTTGCTGCTGTTCGGCAAACTGCTGCCACAGGGCCAGCTGGCGATCCAGCGCCTCGGCGTAGCCGTGCTGCTCTAAAAAGCGTGCCCGTTCTGCCATGGTTTGCTGCCGCGCCTGCTCTGCCTGTCGCAGTTCGTTGTGTTCCCGCTCGGCTTCGAGCCGCTGCTGATCCAGGCGCAGCTTCTCGCCCTGAACGGTGGCCCGCTGCTGTTCGCACTGCGCCAGGGTGTTGTCCAGTGGGATCAGGTGACTGAGGATCTGCGCCTCCTCCTGAGCCTGACGCTGGCGCTGCTGCGTCAGCTCCGAGGCTGCCCGCTGTTGCTGCGCTTCCAACTCTGTCAGCCGCTGTTGCTGACTCTGCAGTTGCTGCTTGAGCTGCTCCTCTTGTTGGCTGAGGGAGGCCAGCTGGGTGCGATCCTCATCCAGCTGGTTGAGCAGGGGCGCAAGGGGCTGGGCCGGCTCCGCCTGCGCCAATTTATCCAGGTCCTCCCTGTGCGCTTCATAGCGGGTGGCAACCGCCTGCTGCTGTACCTCAGCCTCCTGCTGCCGCTGCGTCAACTCCTGGGCTTTTTGCAGCCACTGGCGTTGCTGGTCCAGCGCCGACAGTTGTGTCTCAAGCTCGGTTTGTTGGGCCTTATGCTGTGCCAGCGCATCGTTCAGTTCGCTGCGCGTCTCCGGACTTAGCAGTTCGACCGCGTCCGCCCGGGCGCGCAGGGTGTCGAGCTCCGCTTTGCTGGCGGCGGCCTGGTCAAACACCTGGGCGGAGATGCGACCGTAAATCTCGGTACCGGTCAGCTCCTCCAGCAACTCCGCCCGCTCGTTGGCACTGGCGTTAAGAAACGCGGCGAACTGGCCCTGGGAGAGCAGCATCGATTTGGTAAAGCGGCCGAAGTCGAGCCCGGTCAGTTCGGCGATCAGCGCCAGCTTGTCCTTGACCTTGTCCGCCAGGATGGTGCCGTCGTCAAGCTGGGCCAACTCCACCAGCGGGGGCTGCAGTTTGCCATCGGGGGCATTGCGGGCCCGACGCTGGCTCCAGAACGCGCGATAGCCCACCCCTTTGACATCGAACTCGACCTCCGCCAGGCAGTCGGCGCAGTGGCGAGTCATCAGCTCGTTCTGGCTGGGAGAGACACTCAGGCGTGGTGTCTGGTGGTAGAGCGCCAGACAGATGGCGTCCAGCAGGGTGGTTTTGCCGGCCCCGGTGGGGCCGGTGATGGCGAAGAGGCCGTTGCTGGCAAAGGGCTCCTGGGTGAAGTCGATCTTCCACTCTCCCTTGAGGGAGTTGAGGTTCTTAAATCGCAGGCTGAGGATCTTCATGCTTGGGCCTCTTCGGACTCGTCCAGTTGCGCCAGGGTGTCGGCAAATCGCTGTCGAAGGGCATTGCTTTGGGCCTCGTCCAGAGACTCCAGCGCCAGGCGGCGATGGAACACCTCCTCCACGGTCAGCTCGGTCAGGGTCTCGCGCTCCTCCCCCTCCAGGGCCCGTGCCTCGGTGGTTCGGGCGCGGCGCACCAGCAGAACCTCCACCGCCTTGCCCTCGGTGAGCGCCAGGATCCGGTTTTGCAGGTCGCTAAGATAGGCCTGGTCGGTTACCTCAATATCCAGCCAAGTGGTCAGCCCCGGTGCCGCTTGTGCATCGGCTGGAGAGGAATTATCCGGCCATTGGGCCAGTTGCTGCTCCAGGCTTGCCAGATCCCCCTTGAGCATTGCCATTGGCTGGGTGGTGGGCACCGGCAGCGGGGTCGCAGAGACAAAGCCGGTGTGGTCCAGCTCCACCAGCAGTACCTCCTTCTCTTTGCCCAGTTCATCGAAACTCAGGGGGATGGGGCTGCCGCTGTAGCGCAGGTGGTCGCTGCCGGCGATCCGCTGCGGGCGATGGATATGCCCCAAAGCCAGGTAGTCCACCGGAGGGAAGGCGCTGGCGGGAAAGGCGTCCAGAGTGCCGATATAGAGATCCCGTACCGATTCACTCTGGCTGGCACCGACGCAGGTCAGGTGGCCAGTGGCGACGATCGGCAGTGGACCTGCTCCTTGCTGTGCCAACTCCTCCCGTAGCTGGCAGGCGTGGCGGTAGACCCCCTGGTAGTGTTCGCCGATGAGCGCCTGCAGCGCCTGTTTCTTCTGTTCGGCGGAGTGGCCCGCCTCGGAGTGTGCCAGGTCACGCGGGCGCAGGTAGGGGATGGCGCAGACCAGGCCGAGGGGCTTGCCTTTGGGATCCTTGATCACCACCACCTGTTGGGCCGGATCCATTTCCGCCCGGGCAACCAGGTGGGTGCCCAGGCAGGAGAGCAACACCTTGGACTCCTCCAGCATCGCCACGGAGTCGTGGTTACCCCCCAGCAACACGAGCTGGCAGTCCGTCTGGTGCAACCGAACCACGAAGTCGTTGTAGAGGCTGCGGGCGTAGGAGGGGGGCGTGCCGGTATCGAACAGGTCCCCGGCGACGATCAGGGCATCGGCCTGGTGGTGCTGGATCTGTTCGAGCAGCCAGTCAAGGAAGGCGCGATGTTCGTCCAGGCGACTTTTGCCGTAGAAGTGTTGTCCGAGGTGCCAGTCCGAGGTGTGGATGATCCGCATAACTGCCTAAAGAGAAAGCGATAACTGAGTGCCACGATCCTACCTCAGATCCGGGTCGGGATCTGTCCTGATGGCAGAACACCGGGCAAGTGATTGTGGCGACACCGCTTTTGCATTCGTATTCCCCTTTTATCTGTTCCCAGGTTCGGTAAGATGAGTGGCCCTTTGACGGGGCGCCCGCCAAGGAGCGCGGGCAGGGACCTCTGCGTACAATCCGACTCAAGATTGGATCACTATGGAACAGCACACACAGATCATCGTCGCCGACATCGGCGGCACCAACGCCCGCTTCGCCCTGGCCCGCCGTGAGGGGGCTGACCTGCTCATCGAGCACGCCACCCACTTTCCCAGCCGCGATTTTGCTTCCCTGGAGCAGGTGGTTCGCCACTTTATGGCGCAGTTGCCCGACGGCGTTGAACCCCAGGGGGCGTGCCTGGCGGTGGCCGGCCCGGTTGGGGTGGAGAGCGTCAACCTCACCAATCTGAACTGGCAAGCCAATATCCGCGATCTCGGGCGCAACCTGGGCTTGCCCAAGCTGTCGGTGATCAACGACTTTGTTGCCTACGCCTACAGCATCCCGCTGCTGCCGCCGGAGCAGCTGCAGAGCGTTAAACTCGGTGAGGGCGCCCTGGGCGCCCCCATGGTGGTGTTGGGACCGGGCACCGGCTTCGGTGTCGCTTCCTTGAGTCCGCGCCCGGATGGCAAATGGCAGCCCATCGCCTGCGAAGGGGGACACATCAGCCTGGCGGCCACCAATGAGCGGCAGGCCGCCCTAATTGAGATCTTGCGGCGTCGCTTCGCCCATGTCTCGGTGGAAACCGTGCTCTGTGGTAATGGACTGGTGAACCTCTACCGGGCGATGGGGATCCTGCTGTCGATGGACCCGCACCTGGAGACCCCGGCGCAGATCACCGCGGCTGCCCAGGAGGGCAATGATCCCCTGGCGCTGGAAACACTCAGGGAGTTCTGTCGCTGGCTGGGTAGCGTCACCGCCGACATGGTATTGGCACAGGGAGCGCTGGGTGGTGCCTTCCTCGGTGGGGGGATCCTGCCTCGGATCAAGGAGTTCCTGCAGCACAGTGACTTCACCCAGGCGTTTGGCCACAAGGGCGCGATGACCGGCTACCTGGACCCGGTGCCAGTTTCCCTGGCTCTGAAAAGCGATACCGCCCTGATGGGCGCGGCCGCCTGGTACTTCGACCACGGCTAACCCCCCCGCCCTGCAAATCCCCCATCCCGGTCAGTCTGCTGACCGGGATTTTTATTGGTGCATCCTTTGCTGGCTAAAGCTAAGGCTCAAGTTCCTGGTTCCTAAAAAACTGTTCTGAATTGTGGTACCCCCCGCCTTTTGCGAAGGCAACCTGGTGCAGTCGAGCACCAAGCTCTTGGGAACTCGGATCTGGGCCCGAGTTCCTAAGAGCCGGATCAAAGCCTAAGGCTTCTGGGCTTACTGGAAAGTGGAGCATATTTAGGATCAGCTATGTAGCACAGAGAACCGAGAACCTGGTTTTAGGATCTCGGAGCTCACGCTCAGGAACCGAGGTTCATAACAATAGCGCCCGCACAGCGCTATCAAGATCGCACATTTAACCCCTTTTCCCTGACAAAATTTACCTTTTTGCTGCTTTTTCTTAGCAAGTGACCCCGGTCAAATTTTTCCCTTCCTCCCCTCCCTATAATCGGCCCAGAGAGTCGTTGAGTCAGCCTCTGTCCAACAGATTATCCATCGGAAATAAAGGTGTTTTTTCACTCATGGATAGGCTGGTGGCCGATACCGCTAAAAACACTCATCACGGGGGCTGACTCATCGATTTTCAATCTTTAGGAGTCACGTATGCGAGTTCATGACAGGGCCAGCCTGGATGCCATGGTGGCGCGGGTTAAGGCCGCCCAGGCGCAGTTCGCCACCTTCACCCAGGAGCAGGTGGATGCCATCTTCCGAGCCGCCTCCCTGGCGGCCAACAATGCCCGGATCCCCCTGGCGCGCCTGGCGGTCGAGGAGTCGGGCATGGGGATCCTGGAGGATAAGGTGATCAAGAACCACTTTGCCTCCGAGTTCATCTACAACAAGTACAAGGAGGAGAAGACCTGTGGCGTGCTGGAGGAGGATGACGCCATGGGGACCATGACCATCGCCGAGCCGGTGGGCCTCATCTGCGCTATTGTGCCCACCACCAACCCCACCTCAACGGCGATCTTCAAGGCACTCATCGCCCTTAAGACCCGCAACGGGGTGATCTTCTCTCCCCACCCCAGGGCCAGGAACGCCACCAACGTGGCGGCGCGGCTGGTGCTGGAGGCCGCGGTGTCGGCCGGTGCGCCCGCGGGGATCATCGGTTGGATCGATGAGCCATCGGTGGCGCTCTCCAATGCGTTGATGACCCATGATGATATCAGCCTGATCCTGGCCACCGGTGGTCCGGGCATGGTGAAAGCCGCCTACTCCTCCGGTAAGCCCGCCATCGGGGTGGGGGCGGGCAACGTTCCCGTGGTGATCGACGAGACCGCCGACCTCAAGCGGGCGGTCGCCTCCATTATCCTCTCCAAGACCTTCGACCATGGGGTGGTGTGCGCTTCGGAACAGGCGGTGATTGTGCTGGATGAGGTCTACGACCGGGTTAAGGCGCGATTTGCCCAGTCCGGCGCTCACCTGCTCAGTCCCGAAGAGGCAGACAGGGTACGGGCGGTCCTGCTGATCGATGGCCAGCTTAACGCCGACATCGTCGGTCAGTCCGCCACCACCATCGCCGCCATCGCAGGAGTCGAGGTGCCGGCGGATACCAAACTGCTGGTGGGGGAGGGGGTGACCATCGACCTGAATGAGCCCTTCGCCCATGAGAAGCTCTCCCCCACCCTGGGGATGTTCCGCGCCGCTGATTTCGAGCAGGCGGTGGCGATGGCGGTGCAGATGGTGGAGCTGGGGGGGATTGGGCACACCTCCGGCCTCTACACCAACCAGGACACCCAACGGGAGCGGATCCGCTACTTCGGCGCGCAGCTGAAAACCGCGCGGATCCTGATCAACATCCCCACCACCCACGGCGGGATTGGGGATCTCTACAACTTCAATGTCGTCCCCTCGCTTACCCTCGGCTGCGGCAGTTGGGGTGGCAACTCCATCTCCGAGAACGTGGGGCCAAAGCATTTGATCAACAAGAAAACGGTCGCCAAGCGGGCGGAAAACATGCTGTGGCACAAGCTGCCCAAGTCGATCTACTTCCGCCGTGGCTCCCTGCCGGTGGCGCTGGAGGATCTTCGCGATAAGCGGCGGGCCTTTATCGTCACGGATCGCTACCTCTTCAACCAGGGACACACGGATGGGTTGGTGAAGCAGCTCAAGGCCCAGGGGATGGAGGTGCACAGCTTCTTCGAGGTGGAGGCGGATCCAACGCTGTCGGTGGTTCAGCGCGGTGCCGAGGCGATGCGCAGCTTTCAGCCGGATGTGATCCTCGCGTTCGGTGGCGGCTCGCCGATGGATGCGGCCAAGATCATGTGGGTCCTCTATGAGCATCCCGATACCGATTTTGCCGATCTGGCTCTGCGGTTTATGGATATCCGCAAGCGGATCTACCGCTTTCCCAAGATGGGCCAGAAAGCGGAGCTGGTCTGCATCCCTACTACCTCAGGGACAGGTTCCGAGGTGACCCCCTTCGCGGTGGTAACCGACGATAAAACCGGTGCCAAGTACCCGCTGGCGGATTACGAGCTGACCCCGAACATGGCAATTGTCGATGCGGACCTGGTGATGACCATGCCCAAGTCGTTGACCGCTTACGGCGGGTACGATGCCGTGACCCACGCCCTGGAAGCCTATGTGTCGGTGCTGGCGAACGAGTACGCCGATGGTCAGGCGCTGATGGCGCTGAAACTGCTCAAGACCTACCTGCCCACCAGTTACGCCCAACTGGCCCAGGACCCCATCGCCCGGGAGAAGGTGCACAACGCCGCGACCATCGCCGGCATCGCCTTCGCCAACAGTTTCCTTGGGGTGTGCCACTCCATGGCCCACAAGCTGGGGGCCGAGTTTGGCTTGCCGCACGGTCTGGCTAATGCCCTGTTGATCAGCAATGTGGTGCGGTTTAATGCCACCGACAAGCCCACCAAGCAGACCGCGTTCTCCCAGTACGACCGGCCCCAGGCTCGTTGTCGCTACGCGGAGATCGCCGATCACCTTGGGCTATGCCAACCTGGTGTGGGACTCGATGAGAAGGTGGAGGCGTTGATCAGCTGGCTGGAGGGGCTCAAGCGCGAGCTTGGGATCCCCCTCTCCATCCGGGAGGCGGGCGTCGCCGAGCCCGACTTCCTGACCAAGCTGGAGGAGCTGGCAGTGGATGCCTTCGATGACCAATGCACCGGCGCCAACCCCCGCTATCCCCTGATCTCGGAACTCAAGCAGGTGCTGCTGGCTTCCTACTACGGCCGGGCCTACCGGGATGGGGAGGAGTACCATGCGGATGCGGGTGAGCCCGAGTTAAAAAGCGAGCCGCAGCTCACTGCGGTAGCGTCCCCCGCTCCGGCGGCCTGATCCATTCTTCCCTAGCTCACCACGCTCGATTCACTTTAGAGGCGTGGTGAGCCATTGTCGCTGACCGGATCTTGATCACAAAGAAAGCTGCGGCGGACGCTGTGGGTAACCATCACTTTTATCCCAACAGGCAACCCCAATGCCGAAGAGGCCATTGACCGTGCTATTTAAGGTAAGAAGGGATTTGCTCTCAAGAACGCCACTGTTCACTCCAGCTTTTTCTGGATCCCTTATAGCTATGGGCAGAGCAAGATCACCGTGGAAGGCGAAGTCGTTACGACTCCAGAGCAGCACGCTGCAAATCAAGCCGCAGTTAATCTGTAACTAGTTCTGGCACCTAGACCTGCCCGCCATTAGGCGGGCTTTTTCATCCAATAAATAGGATTAGGCATCTGTCTTTGTGAACACGTACAGCATAGTCTCATTGTCTGGATATTTTTTGGGGTAAGCATCTCTTGGAAGGCCTAGAGCGCAGGCCTTTCTCAGGCCCGCCGCCGTTTGATACTTCTGTTCGAACGCCGTACCCAAGACGCTCCCATTCTCGAGTTGGCTATTTTGCCGTGCCAAGCACACCTTTCTAAGGTGGCCCCTTCTTTTGTCGACTCCCTGCTTAGCGAGATTTAACCATCTACAATCAGCACTCTACGAGAATTTTTCCGGAGTTTGCTATGACAGCACTGCGTGAGCACCCACCGGCCCCATGGCACCTCTGGTTGGTGGCCATATTGGCGATCGCCTGGAACGCCATGGGGGCGTTGGATTACTACCTGACCCAGAGTGGCGATGCGGAATACCTCAGCGCCTTCACGCCTGAGCAGGTGGCATTCTTCACCGGTTTCCCGGCCTGGGTGGATGCCAGTTGGGCGGTGGCGGTTTGGGGCGGCCTGTTGGGGGCCCTGCTGCTGTTGCTGCGCAAGTCGTTGGCGGTGCCTGTGCTGCTTATCTCCCTGCTGGCGATGGTGTTGACCACCATCCACAACTACCTGCTGATGGATGGGTTGCAGGTGATGGGCGACCCCTTTTCGCTCACCTTCACGCTGGTGATCTTCCTGGTAGCGCTGTTCCTGCTGCGTTACGCCAACCGTCAGCGCCGCAACGGTGTGCTGCGCTGAGTGATTGCAGCCGCACCCAGGCCCTTGAGTCGCTCCCCTGTCCATGATGAGATATCGCCGCCCATGAGGAGTTGCCCATGGGCGGCGTTGTATTGATTTTGGGAGTCGCACCATGGCCAGCACATTTAACCGGGATATCTATCAGGTCGTGACCACGGCGCTGTCTGAACTGACGGAGGCGCAGGCCAGCGGGCGGGTGCCGCGGACGCCGTTGAGCGAGGCTCACTTTCTGGGTCGCTGGATCACTCAGGCGCTAAAGCTGCATCGTTTTTCCCGTACCACCGTGGAACAGCTCAAGGCGTGGCAGCAGCAATCCCGCTCCCGAGGCAAGGGTGCCGAGTTGACCCCCCTTTTTCGGCAGATCCAGGCCTGGTACGGCGCTTTACTGACTGTGGACGACGGTGGCACTGCCATGGCGCCGGTGCAAAAGCCTCAGCTGGCGGCGCTGCTGGAGGAGATGGTGACGTTGGATTGGCAGGTGGAAACCACCTACCCGGTCAGGGGACCCTGCCATCACCACAGTGAGGGGCGAAGCTCGCTGGTGGTCTGTGCGGATGCACTCTCTTCGGCCTTCGAGGGGGAGGGTACACTGGCGGTGCCGCTCTCCCTGTACGCGCGGGGAGAGGTATCGGTATTAATTGCCAGGGCATACCAGCAGGGGCTACTGCTGCATAAAGTCAGCGACTACCGCGCCTTGGTGAAGTACCACGGCGAGTATCGCCTCTACCCGGACAACGCGGGCCCGATGCTTGCCGAGTTGCCCGCTTTGATTGCCTGAGGAGCAAACAAAAAAAGAGGCCTTGCGGCCTCTTTTTTCATGCAGTCAACTGGGATCAGAAGCTGCGGCTGTACTGAATACCAACGTAGTTTGCGCCGGCTTCGGTAGTCGCGTTGAGCACACCGCCAAGGACGGAGTTCTCGACCACGTTCACCTCTTCGCCAATCACCTTGGTGTAACCGATGTCCAGCGAGGAGGTCGGGCTCAGACGGTAGCTGGCACCCAGGGAGACCCACTGACGATCGGAATCCGGGATGGAAACCGATTCGACCTCATCGATAACGCCCTGATCGAAGCCGTAGCCGGCACGAACCGTCCATTTTTCATTGATGTCGTAGGTACCACCCAGGCTCAGGAACCAGGAGTCTTTCCAGGCGTACTCTTTCAATTGGTTGTAACTGCCATCCAGGCCGGTGTAGTCCACTGCTTCAAAGTTGCTCCAGTTGGTCCACTGGGCGGTGTAGTGCAGGGCAAATTTCTGGGTCAGTTTATGGTAACCGGCGAACTGGGCGATATCGGCCAGCGGTACGTGCAGTTCGTCCTGCTCTCGGTTTAGGTAGAAGATGTCGCCGGTGGCATCGATATCCGGGCTAAAGCGGTAGCTGAAACCCAGGCGATGGTTGTCGTTGATCTCATAGGCCAGGCCGATAATCCCGCCGATGCCAATGCCACTGGCATCGGCGTTGACCGCTTCAAAAGGAACGGGACCAATATTTCCATTTCGGGTCAGGGTACCCATGCCGTACACCACATCAATACCGGCACCCAGGCTCAGGTAGTCGTTGATGCGGTAGGACATGCTGGCGTTCAGGGTCATGGACTTGACCTCGGTCTTGCCCAGCAGATCCGGCGATACCGGATTATCTTTCAGCAGCTCAGCGGTGTCGGTACCGGTACCAAAGTTGGTGAAGGCGCCGAAGCCGAAGGCCCATTTGTCGCCGACCGGCTGGATGTAGTAGAT
Organism: Ferrimonas gelatinilytica; assembly: GCF_039544205.1. NCBI lineage: Bacteria > Pseudomonadati > Pseudomonadota > Gammaproteobacteria > Alteromonadales > Ferrimonadaceae > Ferrimonas > Ferrimonas gelatinilytica. The sequence goes on from NZ_BAABLF010000010.1 coordinate 24,829, forward strand.
GTTCGGCACCGGTGAAGATTCAGCGGCATTCTCGATGCTGCCCAGTTCGGTTCCATTGAATTCCACATTGCTGACTTCGACTTCCGGAGCCACATAAGCCAGGCCTACGGAGAAGGCTTTCTCATCAAACAGCGCCATGGCGGCGGGGTTGCGGGCCAGCACGGCGGCGTTGTCGGCAATGATGGCATCACCGGCAGCGGCGCGACCGAGCATGGTCGCGGATTGGGAGTTCAGCTGGAAGCCAGCGGCGAAAGCCGGGCTGGCAACCAGGCTGACCGCCGAGCTCATGGCAGTGGCGATCAGCGTCTTGTTCATCGTTTTCATCGAGGTCTCACTTAAACGGCAGTGGATCGTTTTAATATTGGGGACGCATTCTAGGCAGTCGGGGTAGGGTGACATATCCGACCAGATGCTTTTTTGCGGTTAACGTCGTTAAAAGTGCGAGCTTATTCCCGTTTTCTTGAGGTAACTGTATTCGGCACTTTGGGCGAATGTTAAAAAAAGGGGCGCCAGAGGCGCCCTTTGTTGTGCTCGGGTTTAGAGCATCCGCTCAAATTCGGCATGTTGCTGCCGGATCTGGTGGCTAGGTGGTGCCAGTTGGCTGAACAGCACTCCGGCCAGCGTGGCCATAAGGAAGCCCGGCAGGATCTCGTAGAGATCGAACAGGCCACCGGAGAGGGGCTTCCAGATCACCACGGTAGCGGCGCCGGTAATAATGGTGGCGATGGCGCCGGTGCGGCTGAAGCCATGCCAATAGAGGGAGAGCAGGATCACCGGACCAAAGGCGGCGCCGAAGCCGGCCCAGGCGTAGGAGACCAGGCCCAGGACGCTGGTTTGGGGATCCAGGGCGATGAGGGTGGCGATCACCGCTACGGCCAGCACCGTGAGCCGCCCGACCATCACCTTCTCCCGGTCATCGGCGTTGGGTCGCAGCCACTTCTTGTAAAAGTCTTCCGTGACCACCGAGGAGCACACCAGCAGCTGGGAGTCGATGGTGCTCATGATGGCGGAGAGGATGGCGGCGACCAGGAAGCCGGCGATCCAGGGATTGAACAGCACCCGTGAAAGCTCGATAAAGACGGTTTCGGCATTGTCCAGGGCACCACCGTTGAAGTGGATAACCCCGGCCAGACCGGTGGCCAGGGCACCGAGCAGGGAGATCAGCATCCAGCTCATGGCGATGCGCCGGGAGCGGGGCAGGTCCTCGACCTTACCGATGGCCATGAAACGGGCGAGGATATGGGGCTGACCGAAGTAGCCCAGTCCCCACGCCATCAGGGAGATGATCGCGAGCGCGGAGAGCTCCTCGGGCAGCAGATCCAGCATGCCCGGCTCCAGGGTTTGGGCGGGGGCATCGTTACCCAGGAACACTACGGCCGGTACCAGCAGCAGGGCGATCAACATCAGGATCCCCTGGAAAAAGTCGGTCCAGCTGACCGCAAAGTAGCCGCCAACAAAGGTGTAGGAGACGATGATGGCGGATCCCACCATCAGGGCGGTGGTGTAATCCAGGTTAAAGACCTGCTCGAACAAAATGGCGCCGCCCACCAGGCCGGAGGAGGTGTAGAAGATGAAAAAGAGTAGGATAGTGGATGCCGCCACCAGCCTTAACACGCCGCTGTCGCCGAAGCGGGTCTCCAGGTAATCCGGCAGGGTGAGGGAATCCCGGGTGAACTCGGTGTAGATCCTCAGGCGCTTGGCCACCAGGTGCCAGTTGATCCAGGCCCCCAGTACCAGACCGATGCCGATCCAGGCTTCGCTCAGGCCCGACAGGTAGATGGCACCGGGCAGGCCCAGTAACAGCCAGCCGGACATATCAGAGGCGCCGACACTCAATGCAGTGACGGCGGGGCCCATCTGCCGTCCGCCGAGGATGTAATCTGAGGTGGTGTTGGTTTTTTTGTAAGCCAGGATCCCGATGACCAGAAGAAAGATCAGGTAGGCAAAAAAGGTGATGCTGGTGGCGGTTGATATCATAGTAACGGCTCTTTTCGAGTTCTAATTTTGACATCCAATAAGAGGACGACGTCCGTGAGCAGTGTCACGTTACCCATTGAAAACATGATCTGGAAGGAGTTTAAGGATCTGGGCGTAGAAGATCTGTATGCATTGTTGCAATTGCGCGAGCGGGTCTTCCAACTGGAACAGGAGAGTCTCTATGCGGATCTGGATGGGCTGGACCGGCATGCACAGCACCTGCTGCTTTACTGCCCGGAGGGGTTGGCGGGCTACTTGAGGCTGATCCCTGGGGCGGAGGTGACCAAGTTGGGCCGGGTGGTGCTGGCTTCGGAGTTCCGGGGGCAGGATCTGGGCGCCAAGCTGGTGCGGGCGGGGATCCTCAGAGTATGGGAGCAAACTCCCTCGGCCAGTATCAAGATCTCCGCCCAGCAGGGCCTGGTGGAATACTACAGCCAGTTTGGCTTCGCGGTATGCTCCGAGCCCTATGACGATGGCGGTGTGATGCACCTGGACATGTTACTGACGCCGCCCTCGCACCCATAGGGACACGTCTGCGCTTCCCATTGCGGTTACAGAAGTTTTAGGTCACTCCTGAGACGCTCGACCAGGGGTTGCAACTGCTGCTCCCGGGTCCCCACCAGAGCCAGGTGCAGCGGGCCCTTATCCAGTCCCAGGCCGAGGTAGCTGTCGTTGGCGAACTGATGAGGGAGGGTAAGCTGCGATTGTGACGGGATCACAAACAGCGTTACCCGGCCCTGATCCGACCCCATCACCACGTGCAGGCTGCGTACGCCCTCGAAATGGCAGTAGTTGGCGTAGTAGATCTCACCGGGGATGTCGCTCAGGGTGCCGCCGAGGGCCGCCAGCTTGGTATTCAGGGCGTCCAGGGTGATCTGCTCATCGATATGGGCCACGAAGTCCTGCTCATGGGCCATATGGGCCAGGGCGTGCTCACCGAGATCCGCACTTCGCTGTCCCGACACCAGGAACAGACCCAATGCCAGCAGCGCCACGGAGGCGACCAGTCCTAGTTGCCAGCGCTGTCTTCGCGCGCTTCGGTGCACCTTTAGCTGCTGCTGCAGCAGCAGGCGCTCCGCCAGATCTGCAGGGACCGGCACCTTGATGGCGCAGGCGAGTTGTTGATCCAATGCCCTGAGCTCCTGCCAGAATGCGTTTTGAGCCGGGTCACCTTCGGCGATTTGGCGCAGTTCCTCATCTTGTCTATTCGGATCGGCGTAGAGACGCCGGCGAAATTCAAGGTCATCCATTCTTCTGCCCCCCAGTCTTGGCATTATCCTGCATCGCTTCTCGCAGTTGGTTGCGGGCTCGGAAAAGTCGGGTCATCACGGTGTTGCGATTGAGCTCCATGACGGTGGCGATCTCATCACCGGAAAAGCCGTACAGGATCTGCAGCAGCAGAGGCTCGCGGTACTCCGGCTCCAGCTGCGCGATCTGCCGGCGCAGCCAGCGCTGCTCTATGGTTTGTTCCGGGTCGCCCTGAGCGGGATCGGCCACCTGCACCTCATCGAGATCACTGAGATCGAACTGCTTACGTTCAAACCGCCGGGCGTTTTCCCGTCGCAAGATGGTGATGAGCCACGCCTTGGCAGCCCCCTCATCTTTGAGGCTGTCGAGGGATTTCCAGGCGCGCAGAAAGGTTTCCTGCACCAGATCGTCTGCCACGGTGGGGTTGTGGCAGAGCCAAAACGCATAGCGGTAGAGATCGGCGTGCAGGGCACGCACCAGGGCTTCGTAACGTCGCTGTTTTGTCATCATCTCTGAAGTGACCGAAGCCGCCAGCTGTTTCTTTCCTACTCCGCCAAGCATTTTTGAAACCTTGTGGTTATGGCCGCTTACTGACTGGTTCAGTCAGTGTGGTTGTGGGATCCAACGGCGGCAAGTCGGAAACCGGTTTGCGCCGTGGCGGGGGCAGGGCGCGGATTGCCTTTGCCAGGGCGGTGCCATCCCAGGGCGCTTTTGCCACGGCGAAGCGGCTGCGCTGCAGCTGCGCGATGGGCTCCGCCAGCGCGGGCAGACGCTGACTCAATTGTGGCAGGGTGACGGGCTGCCCAAGGTATGCTTCCGCCCAGATTGGAAGCAGGTTGAGTACCGTGGTTCCGTCGTGCTTTTCGCAGGCCCGAAGTAACGCGCTGTCGTCGACTTCGCTTGGCCCCTTCTCGGTAAGAGGCTGGATTTTTGGTCGTCCGCGACGCCAGCCCCAGACCAGGGTCACCAGCCAAAGCAGGAACATCAGCGCCGTCAGCAGCGGCCAGTGTCCGGCCTCAGTAGAGAGGGGGTGTTGCGGCTGTGCAGCGGTGGGCTGAGGTGAGTCGGGAGGCGTTGCTGCGCTGCCGCTGCTGGGGATCACCTCGACAGTTCGCGACGGCAGTACGGCCCACTCCTGACGTTTGAGTTTGGCGTTCCACCAGGGAACCCTGACCTCGGGAAGGGTGAACTGCCCCGGCTGGCTGGCCACCAGGGCCACGCTCTGGCGTAGAGTCGCGATCAGCCGATCCTGGCGCACACCCCCCTCCCGTTTTACCTTGTCGGGATAGAGACGCATCCCTTCGGGGGCGGTTACCTTTGGCGCGGGCAAGGCGTCGGCAACCGCGCCCATGGCGGTGAGCAGTAGGGTGCGGGAGATGGGCTGACCGACCTCGTAGGGGCCGGCTTGCTCGCCCAGATCATCGCTCAGGGCCACCATGTCCGCCACCAGCCACTCCCCCTGGTAGGCCGCCGGCTGGGGCAGCACGGTCAGCTCGATGGGATCGCTGGCGACCACCATGGAGCGGGCGCGACCCCGGTTGATGAGATCGCCGCCGCCCACCAGCAGGTCGCCCTCGAACTGGATAGGATCCAGCGTCAGCGGGCCACTCTCGGCGGCGCTGACCACGTAACGTCGGGTCACCGTTCGGTAGCGCTGGCCTCGAACCACCTCGGTACCGGACTCGTCCTCTCCCCACTGGCTGAGGGTGATTCCGGGGGCGGAGGGGGCGGTGAGTGCCCCGCGTTGGAGATCCGCACCGACATGCAGGGTGGCGGTCAGCAGGGCTGGCTGGCCCGGGTAGATCTCGTTGCGATCCAGTTCCGTCTCGATGAACGCCAGGGGCAGGGTATCCCGCTCCGCCGCCTGGTCGGCGGGCAGCACCTCCAGTGTGATCGGCTGGGTTTGGACGCCCTCGATCGCCAGGGAGGGGAGGGTAAACTCCCCCGGCTGACGGGGAAGCAGCAGCACCGTCCAGGTGGTTTGTTGCTTCATATCGAAGTTGATGATCTGGGTGCTGCTGCTGACGCTGCTGCGCCCCACCACGAAGTTCTGCTCCAGCGGTGTCAGATCCAGCGCGTCCCGTTTCAGACTGTCATCGGCGGTGATGGTCAAGGTGACCGACTGGCCCATGATGGCGGGATTTTGGTCCACGTAGGCGGTCAGCGTCGTGACCGCCATGGCCTGGGGGGGCAATAGCAGACTCAACAGAGCCAGGGCGGCTCCGATAAAAGCGGCAAAAGTCGGGAAATGGGGGGCGCGGTTCACCACTGCGTTCGCTCCGTATGTATGCGGCCTTCCTGACGGCGGCGTTGATATTCCAGTTGCATCTTGTTGCGCAGCAAGGTGGCCGGATCGTCCGGCACCCGCCGCAACATCCGGGTAAGCTCGGGGTCCTCGGGGGGGCTGTCGCCGGTCTCGGCCGCTGCGACGCCCGCCTGCTCCGCTTCCTCCTGACCCGGCTCGCTCATGTCGGCACCCGTGCCCTGGGCCTCGGTGTTTTGACCCTCGGAATGGTCTTCCTCTTGCCCCTGCTGGGCTCCGGCTTCGCTCTCTGCGGCTTCTTTTGGCTGTGGCCTGGGGGCGTTGGGGTCGGCGCTGCTTTGAGCCTGGGCATCTGAATTCGCTCCCTGGCTCTGATCCGAGTCCGACGGTTCGGAGCCCGGCGGCTGGGTGGGCCTCTCTTGCCCGGATTCAGCGTCACCGCCGGCTTGCATGGAGGGCGGTTGCGCGTCCTCGGGGCCGTTTTCAGCATCGCCTGACTGAGATCCCGGATCGGACTGCGACGATGGCGATTGGGGGTCCTGAGACTGGCCTTCGCTCGATGGATCTTCGGCGTTCTGGCCATCACTGCCACTGCCATCCGAACTGTCATCGCTATCGCCATCTTTGTCGTTTTGGCTTTGCTGCTGGGGTGGGTTCTCCATCAGCGTCCGCGCCAAGTCCAGGTTGTCCCGGGCACCGGGATACTGGGGCTGCTGATCCAGGACCTTCTGGTAGCGCTCTGCCGCCTCGTCATAACGGCCCAGTTGCATCAGGGCGTTGCCGGCATTGAAGGTGCTGTCGATATCGCCTCCCTGCTCAAAGGCCGTCAGCGCCTGCTCGTACTGGCCATCCCGGTAGAGGGCCGCGCCCTGCCAGGCGGGGTTCTCAAACAGTTGTGCTGCCTCGGCATAGTTGCCCCGCTCGAAGGCCCGCTGGCCTTGTTGATCGTCGGTCAACCAGGGGGAGGCCTCGACCTGTGACGTCGACAGGCCCGACAGCCACAGCACCGGCAGTAGCGCCAACAGGGCGTGGCGGCGCAGCATCCAGGCCAGGGGCAGCAACAGCAGCAGTAACAGATAAGCGCCGCGGTCCTGCCACTGCTGATGCAGACGATCCTCCTGGGTTCGGCCCTCGGCCTCCAGGGAGGGGGAGGCGGCCTGGATCCAGCGGGTGAGGTCACTGCCATCGGAACGGTAGGGCACCAGGGTGCCTTGACCGGCCCGCGCCAGTTTGCCGAGCAGGGCGAAGTCCGTCGTGGCCAGGGCGATCTCATCGGCACGGTTACGGATCAACTGGCCATCCGGTCGCCCCATCGGCGCGCCCTCGGCACTGCCCAGGGCAAGGATATTGAGGCGCCAGGGCAGTTTCGCCGCCAGCGCCAGCGCCTCATCCGCATGCTCCGGGTGTAGCCCATCGGTGATCAGCATGATGTCGCCCTGCTGGTAGCCCGCATCCCTTAGCAGTTGGTCGGCGGTGTAGAGCGCATTGGGGAGGTTGGAGCCGGGCACCGGCATCAACTCCGGGGAGAGTGTGGGCAGCAGGTTGGCGAGGGTCGTGCGGTCTTCCGTCAGTGGCGCCAGGACAAAGGCGTCACCGGCGTAAGCCACCAGGCCCAGCTCCCCATCGGGGAGCTGCTTGAGCAGATCCAGTGCCCGGAAGCGGGCCTGGGTGAGGCGGTTGGGCTTGAGATCCGTGGCCCACTGGGAGTAGGACATGTCCATTACCAGCACCCGGCCCTGTTGAAGCTGAAACAGGGGTACCGATTGCTTGTCCCAGGAAGGGCCGGCCAGCGCCAGGATCGCCAGGGCCAGCAAGCCCACCGGCAGCAGGACTCCGATAGGACGCGAGGCATCGGCGTCACTGAGCATCGCCGGTTGCAGGTGGGCAGGCAGCAGGGTCTGCCAAAACTGCTGGCCCGCACGTTGACGACGCAGCCACCAGGCCAATGGCGGCAGCAGCAGTAGGGCCAGCAGGCAGAGGGGGCGCATAAGATGCAGATCAGCCATGCTGCCTCCTCAGAAACAGCGCCAGCAGAAGAACCAGGGCCAGGCCCAGGGGCCAGGGATAGAGTTCGCTGCGGGGGCGCCACTGGCTACCCTGCTGTGCGATCGGCTCCAGGGCGTCGAGTTCCTGGTAGATCGCTTCCAGTTCGGCGCTGCTGCGGGCTCGGAAGTAGCGCCCGCCGGTGGACTCGGACAGGGCGGTGAAGGTTTTTTCCGCCCGGTCCAGCTCCGCGGACGGGTTAACGGTGCGGCTGCCAAACAGGCCCCGTTGCTGAAGTTCGGAGGCACCGACCCCGATGGTGTAGAGAGTCACCTCCGCCCGGCGGGCCAGGTCCGCCGCCTGCTCCGGGCTGAAGCGGCCGGCGTTGTTTTCGCCATCGGTCAGCAGCACCAGCACCCGGGCGCTCTGCTCCAGTTGCTCGAAGCGCTTGACCGCCAGGGCGATGGCGTCGCCGATGGCGGTCTGCTGGCCAACCAGTCCCACTTGAGCCTCCCGCAGGTAGCGGGTCACGGTACGCCGGTCGAAGGTCAAGGGGGCCTGCAGGTAGGCGTTATCGGCAAACAGGATGAGGCCAAGCCTGTCCCCCTCCCGACGCTGGATGAAGTCGCTTAGCAGGTGACCCACCATGGTAAAACGATCCACCGTGCGGCCATTGAGGGTCATATCCTCCAGCTGCATGGAGCCAGAGAGGTCCACCGCAATCATGAGATCCCGCCCCTCTCGTTTCAGCGCCACCGGATCGCCCAGCCACAAGGGGCGTGCCGTAGCCAGCACCAGAAGCCCCCAGGCCAACCAGGCGAGTATCCGCCATCCCCGGTGAGGTACCGGGCTGGCGGCGGTGGGGAGGGCTTGAGCCAGAGCGCCGGGCAATCGCAGGGCCGCCACCTGGTTGGGACGGCGCCGCGGAAGGAGCAGTGGCAGTGGCAGGGCCAGCAGCAACCAGGGCCACTCAAGACTCAGCATGACGCACCCCCGTGTGTTGTTTTGGCAGGGCCTTCAAAGCCTGGGCCGCTGCCACCAGCAGGCGCTGGCCCTCGTGCGTCGACAAGGCTGGCGGGCGGTAGGGATTACCCAGCAATGCCGGCCAGTCGGTGGGATAGAGGGTGTTGAGGTACTGGTGCCATTGTTCGCCATGCAGCGCGGCCACTGCCTCCCGGGGGGTGTAAGCCAGGGCGCAACGCTTGATCAGCGCCTGAAGCTGGGTGGGCAGGGTGGGGTCGTTGGCGTCGAGTTGCTGGAGCTGGGCCAGGGTCTGACGCAGCGGCCGGCGATATTGATGACGTCGCCAAAGCGCGTAAGCGATGGCACCGAGGCTAACCAGGATGAGTGCCAGCAGGCACCACCAGCCCCAGGCCGGTGGCCAGTGACTCACGGGAGCCGGTAGTTGAATGTCGTGTAACTGTTCGAGCGGATTCATAACCACAATTGCTGCCACTGCCGCTCCAGGGGCTCGGCCGCGGTCAGTTCACTGAGAAAAAGGTGGTGGTGTTGGCTCAACTGGGCGGCATTTTGACGTGCCTGTTGCCAGCGTTGAGCGAGATGCTGGCTGCCTCGCCGGTCCAGCCAGCCGGGTTGATTATGATGGGGAAGCTGCACCGGCAGGGGGCCGGGGTTTCGCGCCAGCTGGTCAAACAGGGGATCGCCGATGGCGAAGAGCCGCACCTCGGCGTGGCGGCGCAACCGATTGATCTGCTCCAGCGATGGCGCATCCAGCCCAAGGGGGTTGGTGATGATCACCACCAGGCTGCCTGGGCGAGTCAGGCGCTGAAGCCGAAGCAGCGCTTTAGCCCAGTAATCTGCGCCGTTCGCAGCCGGATCCTGGCGGTTGTCCGCAGTGTGCAGCTCCACCAGGGCCTCAAGCATCGCCAGCAGGCCAAGCCGGCGGGCGCGGGGTTTGAGCTCATGGTGACCCTGCTCATGGCAGATCAGGCCGCCGATACGGTCCCCGCGGGCGGTAACATACCAGCCCAGCAGGGCGGCGAGGTGCGCGGCCTGCACCGACTGCAACAGCAGTCGGGAGCCTAGGCGCATGCGGCTGCCGAGATCCACGCACAGCAGCACCGGCCGTTCCCGCTCGTCGCGGAACAGCTTGGTATGGGCCTTACCGGAGCGGGCGGTGACGCGCCAGTCGATGGTGCGAACATCATCCCCAGGCTGGTAAGCGCGCACTTCGGCGAACTCCATGCCGCGTCCTTTGAGCCGTGAGAGACGTTCTCCCGCCATCTGTGCCCGCGCCCGCCCGTCATCGGCACTGCGCACCAACGCCTGGTGTTCCGCCCGGGCCAGCAACTCCTTGAGGGTCAGGCTAACGCCGTTACCGTGGCGGGGCAGATCCTCGGGCCCGGGAATGGATGCAGACCGGCCCGGTGTTGCCTGGACCATCAGGGTACCGCCACCAGTTGCAGGATCCGGGCGATCACCTGATCCTTGGTGACGCCCTCTGCCTCTGCCTGGTAGCTGAGCAGCAGACGATGACGCAGAACGTTGGCCGCGACCGCCTGGATATCCTCGGGAGCCACGTAGTCCCGGCCCTGGAGGAAGGCCCGGGCGCGGGCGCAACGTTCCAGCGCAATCGAGGCACGGGGACTGACGCCCCATTGCAGCCAGCTGGCCAGGGTATCGTCATAGCGGGCTGGCTGGCGGGTGGCCATCACCAGGGAGACGATGTACTGCTCCAGTTGAGGGGCCAGGTAGAGTTTTAGGGCCGCATCCCGGGCGCTGAAGACCTCCTGCTCGGTGAGCGCCTCCGGACGGGTGATCGTCTCATGTTGGGCTTCGTTTCGGGACAGGGCCAGGATCTCCAGTTCCGTCTCGCTGTCGGGGTAATCCAAAGAGAGGTGCAGGAGGAAGCGGTCGAGCTGGGCTTCCGGCAGCGGGTAGGTGCCTTCGTTCTCGATGGGGTTCTGGGTGGCCATCACCAGAAACAGGCGGGGCAGGGGGTAGCTGCGCTTACCCACGGTGATCTGCCCCTCCGCCATCGCTTCGAGCAGCGCAGACTGTACCTTGGCCGGCGCCCGGTTGATCTCATCCGCCAGGACCAGGTTATGGAACAGGGGGCCTTTTTGAAACTCGAACTGACCGGTCTCCTGGCGGAAAATGTCGGTGCCGGTGAGATCCGCCGGGAGCAGGTCCGGGGTGAACTGGATCCGATGAAAGTCACCGTCGATACAATCGGACAGGGCTTTCACAGCCCGGGTCTTGGCGAGCCCGGGTGGCCCCTCCACCAGCAGGTGGCCGTCGGCGATCAGCGCAATGAGCAGCCCTTCCACCAGGTTGGGCTGCCCCAGCACCATCTGCTGCAGGTAGGTTTGTATGGGGGTGAGACGTTGCAGTTGCATGGTCACTCTCTTAACGCATTCTCGGGTTCACGGACGCGGTCGACGCTACCACTTCGTGGGCGCTGATGGCCCAGATTGGTTGGCGTGTTCCGGTATGAAGATCATTGAAAATACTGCATTATCTGTATGCTGAGCAAGTAGGGGGATGCGCATGCAAGCGGCAGGAGAGAAGCCAGCATCACCCGGGATGCCGGAGCGCCCTGACGGTTCAGGTGCAGGCTGTAGAAGAGCCCATAGGCAAACACCACCGGGTACAGCAGTTGGGTGACGCTGATGTAGTAGCGTCCCAGCGTGGCGGGGATCGCCGTGAGGCTCTGAGGCAGGCTGAAATCCACGTAGTGAAACCCCATCATCCAAAACAGCATCTGCAATCCCAGAGGAACATAAAGCAGGGCTATCCAGAGTGAGAGGGGGCGGCGGCTGAGGTTTTTGTCGGGTCGCATGGGGGTTCCATCTTGCAAAGCTATCCAGGGTGCCATCTCTTGGCCTGGGTCTTCCCATGGACTGAGAAAACTTCAGGGCACTTCGTGGCTTACAAATATGAACACCCTGTAACGGGATAAGTCACACGGGTGTTTGACACTATGACAGCAAAAGTTAGTATTGGGTCACATTGTACTGGTCTGACCTCGAACGGGTCACATTTTTCTCAACGGAATGAGGGTATTTCATGACGAAGCGACAGCCTTTGACGACCTCGTCGGGTGACAGGATCGCTATAGTAGCGGGCCTGCGAACCCCCTTTGCACGCCAGGCTACGGCTTTCCACGGTATCTCCGCGTTGGAGATGGGGAAGATGGTGGTCAGTGAGCTGCTGGCTCGCAGTGAGTTGGATCCGAAACTGGTGGATCAGGTGGTCTATGGCCAGGTGATCCAGATGCCAAAGGCCCCCAACATCGCCCGGGAGATCGTACTGGGTACCGGGATGTCGGTACACACCGATGCCTATTCGGTTACCCGTGCCTGTGCGACCTCCTTTCAGAGCACGGTCAATGTGGCGGAGTCCATCATGGCGGGGCAGATCGAGATCGGCATCGCCGGGGGCGCCGATTCCAGTTCGGTTCTGCCCATCGGGGTCAGTGACCGTTTGAGTCGTGCCCTGGTGGATCTCTCCAAGGCGCGCTCGCTGGGGCAACGCCTGGGGATCTTAAAGCGCCTGCGGCCCAAAGACCTGCTGCCGGTGCCGCCGGCGGTCGCGGAATACTCCACCAATCTCTCCATGGGACAAACTGCCGAGCAGATGGCGAAGACCCACGATATCCCTCGAGCCGACCAGGATGCCCTGGCGGTACGATCCCATCGCCGCGCCCACCAGAGTTGGGAGGATGGCCTGCTCAATGACGAGGTGATGACCTGCCATGTCCCTCCCTATAAAGGGTATATCGAGCGGGACAACAACATTCGCGCGCAGATCGAAGCGGAGAAGTTGGCCACGCTGAAGCCGGTGTTCGATCGCAAGTACGGCAGTGTCACCGCCGCCAACGCGACGCCATTGACCGACGGTGCCTCGGCCCTGCTGCTGATGCCGGAGTCCCGGGCCAAGGCGATGGGGTACGACCCCATCGGTTACCTGCGCAGCTACGCCTTCAGTGCCATCGATGTCTGGGAGGACATGCTGATGGGGCCCAGTTATGCGACGCCCAAAGCGCTGGACCGGGCCGGTATGACGCTGGCGGATCTGGACCTGATCGAGATGCATGAGGCGTTCGCGGCGCAAACGCTGGCCAACGTGAAGATGTTTGCCAGCCGCGAGTTTGCCCAGCAGAAGCTGGGTCGAAGCGAGGCGATCGGTGAGATCGACATGGACAAGTTTAACGTGATGGGCAGTTCGCTGGCGTATGGCCACCCCTTCGCGGCCACCGGGGGTCGGATGATCACCCAGATGTGCCGTGAGTTGAAACGGCGCGGGGGAGGGGTTGGCTTAACCACCGCCTGTGCGGCCGGTGGCTTGGGTGCGGCAATGATCCTGGAGGTGGAGTGATGAGCGGGAAGACCTTTAGCTGGCAAAAGGACGCCGATGGGATCGCGGTGATCACCATGGATGTGCCTGGCGAAAGCATGAACACGTTGCGGGACAGCTTCAACGAGGAAGTGAAAACCGTGCTGGACGAGATCCGCGATGACAGTGCTGTCCGCGGTGTGGTCCTGACTTCCGGAAAAGCGGACTCCTTCATCGCCGGCGCCGATATCGGCATGCTGGATCGCTGTACCACGGAAGAGGAGGTGGCGCGGCTTTCGCTGGCGGGCCATCAGACCCTGGACGCCCTGTCAGCGCTGCCAGTTCCCGTGGTGGCAGCGATCCATGGTCCCTGTTTGGGCGGCGGTCTGGAGGTCGCGCTGGCGTGCGATTACCGAGTCGTGAGCGACAGTACCAAAACGCTGATCGGCTTGCCGGAGGTTCAACTTGGATTGCTGCCCGGTGGTGGTGGTACGCAGCGGCTGCCGCGAGTCGTTGGAGTTGCCAAAGCGCTGGATATGATGCTTACCGGTCGCCAACTGCGGCCCAAGCAGGCCGGTCGGATGGGATTGGTGGATGAGGTGGTACCGCACTCCGTGCTGCTGAAGGTGGCCAAGATTTGGGCGGCCAAAGGCAAGCGCGGCAAGATCAAGCCCAAGCTCTCTGCCACCGAGCGTGCGTTGGAGCTGACCCCGCTGGGACGGAAACTGATCTACGACCAAGCTGCCAAGCAGGTTGAGAAGAAAACCCAGGGCAACTATCCGGCGCCGCCGAAGATCATCGAGGCGGTCAAGGTGGGTCGGGAGCAGGGCCGGGTTGCGGGTTTCGAGGCGGAAGCGCGCTTCTTTGCCGAATTGGTGATGACGCCTGAGTCGGAAGCGTTACGCTCCCTTTTCTTCGCGACCACCCAGATGAAGAAAGAGAGCGGCGCCGAGGGGGCCAAGCCGGCCGAAGTCAACAAGGTGATGGTGCTCGGCGGCGGCTTGATGGGCGGCGGAATCGCATCGGTGACGGCGCTTAAAGCTAAGGTGCCGGTTCGTATCAAGGATATCGCCGAAACCGGACTACAGAACGCTCTGGCATACAGTTACAAACAGGTGCAGAAACGGGTCAAGAAGCGCCAGATGACCCCGGGCCAGGCGGACAAAGCGATGAGTCTGCTGTCGACCACTACCCGTTACCAGGGGATCAAGGATGTCGACATGGTAGTGGAAGCGGTGTTCGAGGATCTGGATCTTAAGCACCAGATGATCAAGGACGTCGAAGCGCATTGTGGGCCGGATACCATCTTCGCATCCAACACCTCCTCCCTGCCTATCGGGCAGATCGCCGCGGTAGCCACTCGCCCGGAGAACGTGATTGGACTGCACTACTTCTCGCCGGTGGAGCAGATGCCACTGGTCGAGGTGATTGCACACGAGGGCACCTCGCCCCAAACCATCGCCACCACGGTGGCCTTCGCCCGTAAACAGGGCAAGACGCCCATCGTGGTTAAGGATGGGGCCGGTTTTTATGTCAATCGCATCTTGGCGCTCTACATGAACGAAGCGGCCAACCTTGTGGTTTCCGGTGAGCCTATCGAAGCTCTGGATAGGGCGCTGGTGAAGTTTGGCTTCCCGGTGGGCCCGATGACCCTGCTGGACGAGGTGGGGATCGATGTGGGAGCGAAGATTGCGCCGATTCTTGAACGGGAGCTCGGTGCGCGCTTCAAGGCACCGGAAGCCTTCGATACCCTGCTGGCAGATGACCGCAAGGGCAAGAAGAATGGCCGTGGATTTTACCGGCATGACGGTAAAAAGAGAGGGCCGAAGCCGGTAGATGAGAGTGTTTACAAGGTACTGGGGGTCACTCCTGAGGCTCGCCTCAGCGGCGAGGAACTGGCAGAACGTTGCCTGATCCAGATGTTAAACGAGGCGGTGCGTTGCCTGGACGAGGGGATCATCGCTTCGCCAAGGGATGGCGACATTGGTGCCATCTTCGGCATAGGGTTCCCGCCGTTTCTCGGCGGCCCGTTCCGCTATATCGACCGGATCGGTGCGGCAGAACTGCTGGATAAGTTACGCACCTGCCAGGAGCGTTATGGAGACCGTTTCGAGCCATCGCAGCGACTGGTTCGCATGGCTGAGAGTGGTGACCGCTTCTACAGCTAAGGATACCTTGGTCAAGAAAAGGAGCTCTGACGAGCTCCTTTTTTACCGCTTCATTTAATAGGCCACACTAAAATTTTCCGGCACTTGCGACAGTCGCTCTGCGTGGCTGTTGAAGCGATGTAATGGGATCATGCGTTTCCTACGTGGACTGACGGAGCGGTTTAGCCCAAGCCATCTTCGAGCTTGAGCGAGGAGGTGCGGCGTTCAATATTTGGTCAATTATTTGACGGGGTACCGATTGCAATCGCAGGTGATGCCAATTTCCCGTCCCTCCTTTTGAGGTAAGCGGGGTGTCAGGTCGATTGGCCATCTGTATCGGCCAATACCACGTCAGGGTTTGAGTTGGGCTAAAGATGCGAAAAGGGCTCCTTTACAGGAGCCCTTTCTGTTTTAAAGTTGGAAGCTTTTCTGGCCGAAGGCTGGTTATTGCCACCAAGCGCTGGCACTGATGGTTTCGAGATTGTTCAGGTTTGCGGGAGCAACGATCTTGCTTCTTTTCTCATGGCGCCCGATCAGGGACTTAAAAAGCTTTAACATAGCGAATTCTCCTGATGTCGAGTGATTAAGCGGTGTGGACGTTGTTATGACGGATCCAGGGGAAGCCTGCGGTCTGAACTTCGTCGTGGCGGATCCAGGGGAAGCCTGCGGTCTGAACTTCGTCGTGGCGGATCCAGGGGAAGCCTGCGGTCTGC
>NZ_BAABLF010000011.1:0-85309 GCF_039544205.1 Ferrimonas gelatinilytica
AAATCTGCCTAACAAATCGCTGCACCGGACGTTTGACCCGCCGCCCATTTTTGCTGCCGCAAAAACGGTCGTCGCCTCAAACGCCGGTGAGCTCAGGCGTTAGGCTTCCAATCGACAAATTCACAACCAATAAAAAGGGAAAGTTATGGGAATCGCAGAACAAATCTTAGATTATCAACTCAAACGCGGAGTTTTTGACAACGCGGCATTTGCAGGAGCAGAGGGGATTGCTAAGCGTGCGGTAGCCGAAGGCTTCGATACGCTATCTACAAAACAAAAATCGGTTCTTGAACCATACCTCTCAAAGACATGTTCAGGTGTCACAGATCCCGGCGGGCATCATAATGAGTGTGCGGCTGAGTTAGAAGGTGAAGCACTATTAGATGCATATCATCGATGCGATGATACAGAGTGTTTGGTTTGCGAGAGCTGCAATAGTGATGAGGGGTATTATGCCCATCAATGGGACAGAATATCACAAGAATAAAGCCTAACAAGGCCATCATAGGGACATTGTTTACTCCGCGGCGCTTTGGGGTGGCTTCGCCACTTTACCCCAAATCACCACTCCATAAACAATGCCCCATATGGCGGCGTTAATACTGAGCCTTTGAGTGGCCGGAGGTTGCACTTAACTTTGGGCTGCAAACTTTTGCTGATTGTCTCCTTCGGGGCGGAAGCGGTTACGCAGTTCTGTAATAAATTCTGTTTGATAAGGGAGCTCGGTACAGTTATTCACAGAACTCCAAGTGAAGCAGCGCCAAGAGCCAGAGCATCAAGCCGCCGCCATTCGTGGTAGCGGGTTACCAGTTTCTGGCCCAAGTACGTGATTCCCTTTAATGCATGGCTAAATGTGCCGTCATAGCGATTGGTTCGGATCTCGCCTGTATCGCCATCACATCGCACTTCGTAGAGGGGAGCTATAGCCCCTTTGGCAGCTACGGGATGTACCTCGTCGGAAGCTATAGGGTCATCGGGTGCTATAGCACCTGATGGAACGGAGTGGCCTTTAGCTGAATTTTCACCTTTAGGTGAAACGTCCTGAAGGGGTACCCCCAGCATTACCTTTAGGTACGCGGCCCAGTCACCATCATCGGCAGCGTGCCAAGCTTTAGCTAAGGCCGTACCTTTAGCGACCATGTTGGCTTTTAGGCGGCGCAGTTCGCGCCAGACTGTGACTGAGGCTCCCCCGATCTGTTGGAACTGGCGAATGCCCCAACAAGACGCCCAGGCGCGGACACGCTCGGCGGCTTCAATAGGGTCTTCCCCGTAAACGCCAGAATTGAGATTTTCACCGTCGATGTTCTTACAGATGTATTTGGCGATGTACCCCGCTGCCGAACCCTTCTCTTTGTCGATCAGCTTTACGTCAACGCGATGCTCAGCTGCCCCGGGTTCGTCACCATCCATCTGCAATGCGTAGTGACGGATGGTGTCGATAAGCGCTTGATGTTGCGATTTAGGGGCGAACAACAGCAAATGCCAATGAGGGGTTCCGTCATGCTGTGGTTCAGCAATACGAAAACCATAAGGACGGAGCCCTTTTCGTTGCCAATCTGAACGGGTTTTGGCCCAGCAGGAACGGAGGTAGGCTTGACCATCCTTTGGGGTACTGCCATCCCATTTCTCGTTGGGGTGTCCAGTTTTGCTATAGGCGCGGTGGAAGCGGCTGGGGCAGCTGATGGTGATAAACAGCCCTTCGTCACCCTGGAGTTCGGCGAACTCTTCAAATCCGCGGGCGCGGACCATCAGTTCGGCTCGGCGGACCTTCGGATTCGAGACATTGAGCGCCGACAGTTCTTTCAGGGTGTATTGCTGATCCTGCTCGTTAATGAGCACGGTTTCTTCCAGCAACAGATCGGTGATGTATCTCTGCTGTCGAGCGGTTTGTGCTTGCCAGTGGCTGCAATAGATCCCGGCAAAGCGGTTCACCCGATTCAGGCTCAGGTAGACCACCTCCCTGTTCCGCTTAACGGCCTTTTTCAGTTGCCTGTACCACCAGTCTTCACAGCACGCACGGGCAATGCTGCCCTTAACTTGTGTGGTCGGGCGCAAGATAACGGTTTGGCGCTTGGCGTAAGCCATGAGCACAGGCAGCAACGAATCATCATCAGGGTTGCTTTTGCGCAGTGACAGGCAGAACCGGGCGTTTTGTTTTGCTGTGATCTTGAGGTTTGTATCGCTCAGGTCGAAAAACTCGTTACGGGGCGAACCGCCGAGTTTCTTCTTGATGGCCTTAACCGTGCGAAGCAGGAACAGGTTCCGTTCCTGGCGGGTTGGCAGTTTGCTATAGGCGGCCATCAACATCACCTGGATATCGTGAGGAAAGCCTCGCAGGTGTCGTTCAACGAAATCGCGGTCTTGCCATTCGACGTTAACGAGCAGGCTCTCTGGAACCAACTGGGTGGCTTCAAACAGAGCCTGACGTACCCGCGATGGAAAGGCGGGAGGTGTGTTGGTTTTCCCGTTAACGTAACGGGGAGTTGGCCCCGTTACGTTAACGGGCCTTGGGACGGTTTGAGGTGCGTACATAGATCACCCCTCACTGTCCGTTAACGCGATACGTTCGTAACGGACGCCGTTGACGTATTCAGTGACGTTACGTAATGAGCCGGCCTCAATGAGCTGGAATACCACTCGCTCTGAAAATGGCCCTGGATAAGTCTCTATCCCCTCCCAGGTGCCGTGACGGACTCCCATCTCGGAGATCATTCGAAGTGCATTGCCTTCCTTAAGCCAACGGATCAGGCAACGATGAGCACGAGAGTTAATCTTCATTGCTGCCTCCCCTTACGCCGTCTGTTCGAAGATGCGGCCTTCGATGAAGGCTTCCACATCGGTAAGCCGGTACATCACGCGACGACCGACTTTAACGAAGGGGAGGGGATAGCGCCCGGTACAACGCCAGACAGCCAGGGTGCCAATGGTGACGCCGAGCAACTCGGCAACTTTGGTAGGGTTTAACAGTGGTGGGTTCATCGCATTCTCCTTGGTGCTTATCAGTGATTTCTCCATCACCGTAAGCTCGAAGAATGCGGGTGTATCTGCGTCTGCTAGCAGAAGCATGTTTTCGCTTGCAGAGGCATGTTTGTGCTAGCAAACACATGCCGTCATGAAGCCAGAATTACAGGTTGAACCTCATCGAATCAACTTCATCTGTTACGCAAGTAACAGTGGGAAGGTCCGCCGAGCGAAACGCGTAAACGGACTCCTCCTACTACGTCTTACTTGTCCCAAATGATATTCTGGTGGCATGAGATAAGGCGTTCACTCGACAGACCCTCACACTCTTGAAATCCATTCTTTTCAAGAAAGTCTTCGATTAGCCAGTTCATTTCTAAAACGACGTTATCCGACCCATATTCAGTGTCAAAAAGATCTTTTAGCCTTGTGTCGTCTCTATGCATCAAGGTTAGCAAAGTGATTACTGATCTTTTCCCCTCTTCCTGACTGTCTGAAATGTCGTCGTATAGCTGGATCAATTGGTGAACTTCCATTCGTCTATCCATAGCCAACTCAGTTAAGGCAATGGACGTTCCAACATAAGCGTCTCGACTTTCTCCTCGTCCCATCGACCAACCACCTGCATAGGAAACGGCAAGCAATATTAGGGCAAATAGCGTAACTAAAATCTTCTTCATAGTGGCATAACAATTTGTTTTTATTGATTAGTCAAGATTTAGGAAAGCCCTTTAGTGTTCCTTTCTCATATCGTATTAGCCAACGGTAGATAGTTTCCCAAAAGTCATCTTCGCTTGGAATTGGCCGACTAATCTCTTGAGCTTTAGCGATTACTTCGTTAGCGATGCGTTTTGCAGCATTGCGCGTAGATGGGTAGCTTCCCTTCTGATAAAGCTCTATTGAAAGTGCCTTTAACGGATCATCTCTGACTGATTTTGCATTACCTGCTCTACGCTTTTCATCAATGCGTTTTTGCTCTGCAAATATCTCTCTTAGAAGTTGCTTTAGGTCTTCATCCTCGTGCAGAAGCATATTGGCAAACAACTGAAAAAGCTGCTGATCAGCAAGATCTAAGTGGCCATGCCCTGCAAGCAATGCCGAAGCTTGGAGTTGGCCGCGATATTCGGTTGGCAGCAACGAAGTCAGGTACTCTGCATTGGCGACTTGCTCGGGGGTGTAGTCTTCATCGTTATCCTCATTGGCGGCAATGAGGCTTCGGGGCAGTGCAGCGAGTTTTCGAGCGATTTCCAACTTTAGTTGTTCGATGGTTTTGACGGCATTGGGCTTGCGAGCAGCTTTTTTGATGAAATCCATACGCTCTTCTGCTTCCCACGTATTCATTTCTTGGAGGTCTTGCCAACTCTTTAGCCCTAAGCATTCAGCAACAGCGTCGAGATAGAGCTGAAAGTTAGGGAGGACTGAAGCGAAGAATGCTTCAGTTTCGGTTAGAGATAGGGCGAGAAACTCTTCGAAGTTGCTTGGGCGAGGCGGAGCCATTTTTATTGCATCCTTGCTGGCAAGTTATGACGACTAATGGAGCCATTTTGCAGTGGATTGCGTTGAAGCGCAAAGTGCAGAAAATCGAGGCTTGGCCGAAGGATTAGGCCAGGAAGGGCAGAAGAAAGCTTTGGTTTGGGGTCGGCACAAGTGCGGCACAAAATATTTCACCAATTTCAAGTGATTGAATTTATAGGTGAAAAATGAAGATGTGGCCTCCCTAGGAGGACACAGACTCACAGGCCGGAAGGCATCGCCCATCTCGGCATGCCCTCCGGCTTTTTTCTGTCCCCACTTATCAAGCTTCTCACTCTGCCACTTGGGGTAAGTAGGCTGGCTTTACCTCTTCGTTGTCCAGCAAACCGGCGTGTCGGAGTACCTTAGCCAGAGGCGTGAGTTGGGCTTCATAGCAACGCCAGAGATCCCGTGCACTCTGGTATAGGGGCTGACGCACCTGAGCGGCGCTGGCGGTGGTGCTGGCGGTCCGGTTGCGGTGGAACGCCATCACCTCCTCCTGCCAGGGGAGCCCACAGTAAGCCAGTAGCTCACGGACGGTGGGCTCCGGGGCGTCCACCAGGCGTTCGTATTCGAGATGGTGAATTTGACCCGGGTGGCAGCGTTGCCAGTGGGTCATCAGTCGGTGATAGCCACAGTAGTAGTGGCCAATCTCGTTTAGGTCGTAGGAGAAGGGGTAGGCCCGGTCGAACCACTGCTTGTAGATGGCGTAGCCGGCGGCCATGGGGTGGCGACGGACATGCACGATGCGGGCGTGGGGCAGGGCCCTCAGGATCAGGCCCACGTAGAGGAAGTTCAGCGGCATCTTGTCGACGAAATAGGGCGCTGAGGCCGCCTCCGGGGGCAGGCTGTCCAGGTAAGCCTGGCCCAGCGCGTCCCAATCCAGTCGGGTACTTTCATGGACCAGTTCGAGGGGCTGGCGCAGTGAACGCCCCTGCGCCCGGGCCTGCTGCTGGCTATGGCGGCTGAGCAGGCGGGCGAAGTCGTTCAGTTCGCCGGCGCCGTGGCACTTCGAGTGGGCATCGAGGAATCGCTCCACTAGGGTGCTGCCGCTGCGGGGCAGGCCCAACACGAAGATCGGGGTGGGCCCCTGAGGTTGGGTGTGGGGCGCTGAAATGGGGCCGAACTGCTCGGCGATGGTGTCCATGATCGCCAGATCCTGCTCCACCCGGTAGTGGATCTGCCCACGCCGTTGCTGGGCGCCGACGGCCAGGGCATCGAAGGCCAGCGGGTGCTGGCCGAGATCCTCCCGCTCTTTGGCCAGGGCGTAGTGCAGGGCCGGGCAGGGGCGTTGCCGCTGGGTGATGGCAAGTTGCAGGGCATCGATGTGGTGGCGCCCGGCCTGCTGTTTTCGCAGGCTGCTGCGCAGGTACCAGGCCTCGTCATCCTCCGGGTTGAGCTCAATGGCCGAATCCAGGGCGGTTTCCGCCTCCTCGAGCCGTCCCAGGTAGCGCAGCATGGTGGCCAGACTGTAGTGCAGCGTGGCCTCACGGGGATAGTGCTCGACCAGGTGCTGATACTGTTCGGCGGCGGCGTCGAAGCAGCCCAGTTCCGACAGCAGCCAGGCGCGATCGGCCCCGAGCTGGGGATCATCCAGCAGCCCCAACTCCAGAGCGAGTGACCGACCCTCCTGGTAGCGGCAAAGCGCGCGGAGGCAGCGGATCACCTGGAGGCGGGCTGCCGGCTCAGGCGCGAGTTGGGCCGCCTTTTGTGCCAGTGCCAGGGCGTTGCCCGTGTTCCCCAGGGTCAGTGCAATCTCGCTGGCCAGCTGCCAGCCCGGGGCGTAGGCCGGCGCCTGTTGGTTCAGGGTGCGGCAGAGCGTGGCGGCCTCGGCCAGTGCCCTCTGGTCGAGGGCGGTACGCACCCGGTGGGCCAGGCTGGCGGGTGTCATTGGTTGATTAGCCATGGTCTTTCCCTTCCCTGTGAAAGCATTCCAGTTTGTAACATAAAGAAAAAAGCCGGGCTCAGCCCGGCTTTTCTGCCTCTCTCGGTCAGCGGTCAGAAACGCCAGGTCAGGGCAGCCCCGTAGGTGCGTGGCAGGCTGATGTAATCCTTGGAGCTGTTGCCGAGGAAACCCTCGCTGGGCTCGGTGCCCATGTAATTCTCCAGCAATGCCCCAGTGACCCCCTCCTCGTTGAACAGGTTCTTGGCGTAGAACGCCAGGTCCCAGTGTTCGCCGGAGAGGCGGGTCTGCAAGTTCCAGAGGCTGAAGCCCTCCAGAGTTTTCCTGAACTTGTCGCTCTGGCTCAGGGAGTTCTCTGTTTCCGATTGGTAGTAGCCGCTGAGGGTAGTGATCCAGTAGAGATCGCCATTGACCTGGTAGCTGTAATCCAGCTGCAGGTTGACGGCGTGCTCAGACTGGCCCGGCAGGCGGCTGCCCTTCTCGGCGTAGAGGTACTCGGCACCGCTGCCGGGCAGGACGATGAAGTCCTTGCTCAGCTCGGCATCCACGTAGGCGTAGCCGAAGTTGTAGCTCAGGGCATCGGTAATATAGCCACGCGCCTCCAGCTCCAGCCCTTGGCTGCGGGCCTTATCGCCGTTGACGGCGGCGAAGAAGCCCCAGTTGGCGGTGGCAATATTGAGCTGGGGGTCGCTCCAGTCCATGTAGAAGGCGGAGACGGTGTAGCTGTGGTTATCGGTGGCGCCCTTTACCCCCGCTTCGTAGTTGATCACCGAATCGGAGTCGTAGCGCTGGTAGGCGGGGTCTTCCGCCAGGAATCCCTCAAGGGGAACGGCATTGGCGCCGCCGCGACGATAACCCTCGGACACCGTGGCATAGAACATGTGCTGGCGGCTGAAGTCCCAGGAGAGGTTGCCCTTGAACAGGAAATCGTCATCCTCGGTCTTGAAGTTGGGCTCGCTGTCGAAGCCGGGCCAGACCGGGAACGCCATCACGGTGTTATTGGTGAACTCATTGTCAAACCAGCGGGCGCCGGCGGTCAGGCGCAGGCTGTCGCTGATGTGGAAGGTCAGCTCGCCAAACACCGCGGTATCCTTGAAGGTTTGGTCCCGACGGTAGAAGAAATCCTGGTCCTGGACATCGGCTCCCCAGCTTATCCAAAGGGCCGCCTGATCCGTGGCCTCCATCCAGGCGGCCCAGCCCGGCATGAAGCTGTCCTGGAACGCCTTGAGGTCTTGGTCCATGTAGAAGGCGCCGAACACCCAGTCGATAAAGGCGTCCTCGGCGTTGGAGACGAGCCGCAGCTCCTGCACGAAGGCATCATCCTCGTAGCCGCGCTGCGCCACCGCCAGTGGGCGGGGCGTGCCGGCGTAGAGGCCGCTGAACCAGGCGTTCTTGGCGTAGAAGCCGGTGTTATCGCTGATGGATTCGCCCTTATGGTTATAGAGCGAGCTGGAGGAGCTGAGGGTGGCAAAGCCCAGGTCGAAGTCCATCTCCAGGGCGGTGAGCTCCACCTCCCGCTCCGAGGGCTCCAGCACCACGGCACCGTTCTGGTACTCGCCGTAGGGCTGTTCGGTGCCGTCGACCCAGTTGGTGCCCCGGGTCACCTGGCGCCGGCCGCCGGTGTCATCCTCCTGGCGCTGGTAGCTGAGAAGGGCGCTGAAGATATCCACCGGCTCAATCAGAATGGCGGCGCGGCCGTAGGTGATGTCCACGGTGTCGGCGTCTTCGACATAGCGAAACTCCGGCCCGCCGGCGGCAATATCACCACCCACGGCGGTGGGGGCGCCACTGCCATCCAGTTGGTAGACGTTGGCATAGTCGACGATGCCGTCGTTATCGATCTTACCGATGTTGCCCCGAAAGGCGATGTGCTCACCGAGGGAGACATTCACCAGGCCATCGTAGTTCAGGTTGATGCCGTCGGAGCCATCGGTCTGGCCCAGGTTAACGCTGACCTGGCCGGACAACTCCTCCATCTGGGGGCGGTTCATGATGTAGCGGACGGTGCCGGCCAGGGAGCCGGAGCCGTACAGGGTGCCCTGGGGGCCGCGCAGCACTTCCACCTGGGAGATGTCCTTGAGGATGAAGTTGGCGAACAGCGGCGTGTCATCGATGTAGGTGGCGACTGTGGGCACCGCGGAGAGGGAGATGTCCCCCTGGGTGGCGGAGTCTACGTTCATGCCCCGGATCATGATGCTGTTGACGGTGCCGGAGTTGCGATAGCCCCGGTCGATGACGGTGATGCCCGCGACGCCGCGCAGCAGGTCGACGGAGTCCACGATGCGCTGGGCTTCGAGCTCCTCGCCGCTGACGGCGGAGATGTTGTAGGGGATCTCATGGATCGACTGCACCCGCCGGGTGGCCGTCACTTCGATCCGCTCTATCTCGCGGCCACCTTGGGCCTCCTCGGCGTTCAGGCCAATGCTCAGTCCGCCCAGGGTGGCGGCGCTGATGGCCAGAGCCAGTTGGGAGCGCTTAAAGCGCGGTGTGTTCGCCTTCACTGCCATCGGTCGTCCCTCTCAAGAATGGTTCATCCTCTCCAACCTAAACGGCCGCGTTGGATCGGTGTTAGAGCCAGTGGATTAGTCGTTATGGTTCCAGTTGCGCGGTTTTGGCCTGGCCAGGGGGCCTAGTTTGTCCAGGGCCTCGGAGCGTGCCCCCGGTTGGTAGGGGGGGTAGGCCAGGGGGTGGTCACGGAAACTTTTCAGCGGCTGGCCGAGCCCATGCCAGCCCCGCTCCCGGCAGCGACGCAGGTAGTCCAGGTCCAGCTCCACCAGGATCACCTCGTGGTGGCTGCTGGCCTGGTGGAGCACCTCTCCGCCAGGGCCGGCAACGATGGAGTGGCCCACCCCAAGATCACCGGCGGCGTTGATGTCGAGCATGTAGAGCTGGTTCATGGTGGCGTTGGCGCGGGTCAGGGCCAGCTCGGCATTGCGGTCGATGGTGTTGGTGAGGGTGGGGTGAAGCACCACCTCCGCCCCCTGCCAGGCTAGGGTGCGACACACCTCGGGAAACCACATGTCGTAACAGATGGCGATGCCGAAGCGCCCCACGTCGGGCACGTCGAAGGTGACGCACTCGCTGCCGCTGCTGACACCGGTTTCGTAGGGCAGGAAGGGAAACATCTTGCGGTAGCGGGCGATCACCTCCCCATCGGGGGTGATCACCGGGGTGGTGTTGTAGATGGCGTCCCCGTCGCGCTCGTAGAGGGAGCCGGGCAGCAGCCAGATCCCCAGCTCCGCCGCTAGCTCGACGTAGCGTTGCTCCGCCTCGCCGGGCATCGGCTGGGCAAAGCGGGGGGCGCTGCCGAAGGTGCACAGCTCCGGCAGCAGCACCATATCCAGGTGAGGAAAGCGGGTCTTGGCCAGGATCACCTGCTGGCGGATGGCGGCAAAATTGTCCTGGTGATTGCCGAGGGCCAGCTGCAACCCGGCCACGGTGAAAGTACTCATAGGCTCACTCCCTGAGGCATGCCCACAGACGCGGGCCGATGAGGGATAAGCTAGGAGATGGGGCTGGATCGCTGTAGTACCAGATGGAAAACGGCGACTGGGCCAATTCAGCTGACCTGGCTGAAGAAGGCGGAGTCCGCCAGGTGGCCGTCTCGGAACCAGAGGATGCGGTTATCGTCCAGCACCACCTCGAACCCCGCCACTTCGCCGTAGGACCAGCTCTGCCACTGACGGTACCAGCGGTCCCCCTCCAGCCACCACTGGCCGCGATCGCTGCGCTCGTCCCGTCGCCCCTCCCAGCCCTCCATGGTGCCATCGGGGTAGAGGCGAATGCGGTAGGGATCCCCGAATACGGTGCGGCCGAGAAACTCGCAGTGGCCGAGGTGCTCCCGCAGACCCTGGGCATCCAGTTGCCGCCCGCTCGTGCCCTCAAGCCGTTGCCGGGGTGCATCGGAAAGCTCCCAGAACAGGGCGGCCAGCGCGGCGATCCCCGGGCGGATCTGTGCGGTGGGGATGCTGGAAACGCCGAGCCTCAGGGCGTTTTGGGGCGTGCGTGGGTCGCCGAAGAAGCGCTGCACCGGCTCCAGCAGGATCCCCCGTTTGGCCGCTTCATTGGCCAGCTCCTGGCTGCCCAGCTCCGCCGGCCCCTGGATCCAGCAGCTGCTGCCGCCGACGGTGCGGGAGGTAACGATGGCGGTGGGCAGGTAGTGGTTGAGGGCCTCCCGCAGCTCGCTCCAGCGCTCCGCCAGTTCGGTATTGAGCCGGCGCATCAGGGTGTCGTAGTGGCCGAGCGAGAGAAACCGCCCCAGGGTGTGCTGATTGTTGGTGGGGGGATGACGCAGGATCTGGCTGCGCAGGGCCCGGGCCCGGGCGATGAGCGGTGCCGGGGCCACCAGGTAACCCAGCCGCAACCCCGGCGCCAGCACCTTGGAGAAGCTGGAGCAGTAGAGCACCCGGCCGGCTTGGTCCAGGCTCTTCAACGCCGGGTGGGGGTTACTGACAAAGTTGCTCTCCGGTTCATAATCGTCCTCGATGATGAGGAAATCCTCCTCCTGCGCCCGCGTCAGCAGGGCCTCGCGCCGGGCCATGGAGAGGGTGACGGCAGTGGGCACCTGGTGGCTGGGGGTGACGTAGACCAGCTGGGTGCCCCGGGGAATGCTCTCCACTTCCAGCCCTTTGGGGTCCACCTCCACCAGCGCTAGCTTGCTGCGCCTCAGCTGCACCAACTGACGTATGCCGGGGAAACCCGGCTCCTCCACCGCGACCTGGGTGGACTCATCTGAAAGCAGCTGCATCAGCAGGTAGAGCGCCTGCTGGGAGCCGGTGGTGATCAGGATCTCCTCGGCGCTGGCCTGGATCCCCCGTCGTGGCAGCACCTTGGTGCGGATCTGCTCCACCAGCAGGGGGTCGTCCCGGTTGGCGCCATCGCTGGCCCAGTCGTGGATCGCGTCTATGCCCAGGCTCAGGCGAGAACACTCGCGCCAGGGGTTGGTGGGAAACAGCGAGGGGTCGAACTGGCCATCGATAAAGGGGTAGGGGTATTTGTGCCAGTTATCCGGATAGCTGCGCGCCAGTGGCTGCGGGGGCTCCTGCTTCAGGTAGCGGGACCACTCCAGTTCGCTCCGGCTGGATTTTGGGGGCAACGCCACTTGGGCCGGCGTCGGTGTGTCGCAGACAAAAAAGCCGCTACGCTCGCGGCTCTCCAGGTATCCCTCCTCCACCAGGGCGGTGAAAACATGGACCACGGTGTTGCGGGCGACACTGAGCTGGTCCGCCAGTTTTCGGGAGGAGGGCATGCGGCTGCCGGCGGGAAAGAAGCCGTTGCCGATGGCGGCGATCAGCTTCTGTTTGATCTGCTGCTGCAGGCTGAGGCCGCCTTCATTATCCAGTTGAAACAGGTGGTTCTGCATAGGGCCTGGGTGCCGTTAGGGGTACGCACTCAACCTATCCACTTTTGTAACCAACAGCAAGGTGACTGATTTTATTGAGAACTGTCTGAGCCTTCCGGGGCAGGTTCTGTCACCTTCGACAACAGCATCCGCTTGAGCAGCGCCGCCTTCGCCTTCTCCCGCGCTCCCGCCTTGTAGGCCAGCGCCAGTTGTACCGGGTAGCCGCGGCTATCGGGCTTCAGCAGCCGCATCCGTCCGTCCGCCAGGTAGGGGGCGAGGTAGGTCCGGGGGAAGAAGCCGAGGTAGACGCCGGAGAGCACCAGCGCGGTGCGGGTTTCATAGTGGTAGGCCCGGGCGGTGAGCCGCATCTTGCGCAGCACCTTGCGGCCAATCTCATTGAGCTCCACCCCGGGGTGAACGGTATCGCAGGCGTCGATCTCCTCGTCGTCCAAGCTGTCGTCGTCCCGGCCAAACAGAGGATGGTTGCGGCCGCAGGCGAGGTACATCTGCTCCCGGTAGAGGGGGACGTAGAGGAGGCCATCGATATTGCGGTAGTGGGGCAAGAGGCCAACATGGGCTTGTTCGTTGAGCAGCGCCTGCTCGATCTCCGGCAGGGTGGCGGACTGCAGGGCAAACTGCAGCTGGGGTTCCTGTCGGGCCAGTTCGGCGATGGTGGCGGGCAGGTTGAGCGGGGGCGCCAGGGCCAGGTCGTCGGAGCACCAGAGCACCAGGTCTCCCCGCAGGGTCGGGTCGAGATCCTGCACCTGGTGGCTGAAATGGTCCAGGGCCGACAGCAGCTCCAGCGTGGCCTGGTAGGTCTTCTGTCCCGGCTCGGTGAGCATGAACCCCTGCCGGCCCCGGCGGCACAGCACCAGTCCCAGCCGTTGCTCCAGGCTCTTGATGTGGATGCTGATGGTAGAGCGGGTGAGGTTGAGGCTGGATTCGGCCGCCGCAAAGCCCCCGCATTCGGCAACGGTGCGGAAGATACGCAGCAGCTTGATGTCGTAATCGCTGACCGGGCGGGGCAGGGAGGGAGCTCGGTACATAGTTTTAGGATTCTCAAACTGATTGTTTAAAGTTTAATCTTTACCTGGGTTTACGCCCGGATTCAAATGGAGACTCCTTTCCGTTTGCTTAAGGAGTGCCAGATGCACGGTTTGTCCGATAACGCTTTGCTGCAAAAAGGATCTTTCATCAATGGCCGATGGGAGGTCAGCGCCGACACCTTCGAGGTACGCAACCCCGCCAATGGCCAGCTGCTGGCGGAGATCAGCAACCATGGTGCCGAGGCGGCCACGGCGGCGGTGGAGGCAGCGTACCAGGCCCAGAAAGCCTGGGCGGCCCTGCCCGCAGCCAAGCGCGCCGAGACGCTGATGGCCTGGCACGATGAGATGCTGGCACATCAGGAGGATCTGGCCCGGCTGCTCACCCTGGAGCAGGGCAAGCCGTTGGCGGAGGCCCGTGGGGAGATCGCCTACGGGGCCAGCTATATCAAGTGGTTCTCCGAGGAGGCGGTGCGGATCTACGGCGACACCATCCCCGCTCCCTCCGGCGATAAGCGGTTGTTGGTGATCAAGCAGCCGGTGGGGGTGGTGGGCTCCATCACCCCCTGGAACTTCCCCAACGCCATGATGGTGCGCAAGGCGGCACCGGCGCTGGCAGCCGGCTGCACCTTCGTGGCCAAGCCGGCCTCGGAAACGCCCCTCTCCGCGCTGGCGGTGGCGGAGCTGGCCCGCCGGGTCGGCCTGCCGGACGGCGTCTTCAATGTTGTGGTGGGCACCGATTCCGCCGCCATTGGCAAGGTGCTCACCCAGCACCCCAAGATCAGCAAGTTCTCCTTCACCGGCTCCACCGCCACCGGCAGTAAGCTGCTGGCGCAATGCGCCGAGGGGATCAAGCGCACCTCCATGGAGTTGGGCGGCAATGCCCCCTTCATCGTGTTCGATGATGCGGATCTCGACGCTGCCATCGAGGGGCTGATGGCCGCCAAGTTCCGTAACGCCGGCCAGACCTGTGTCTGCAGCAACCGGGTCTTCGTCCAGCAGGGGGTGTATGACGCCTTCGCCGAGAAGCTGGCGAAGGCGGTGGCGGAGCTGACCGTCGGTGATGGCCTTGTCGAGGAGACGAAGATCGGCCCCCTGATCAACGAGGCGGCGGTGGAGAAGGTCTCGGATCTGGTCAGCCAATCCCTCTCCCAGGGGGCCAGTCGCCTGGGCAGCGTGTCGCTCAGTGCGGAGCAGCAGGCGCGGGGCTTCTACTACCCACCGACGGTGCTGACCGGGGTAAGTAACGCCATGGCGTTGGCGCGCAATGAGATCTTCGGCCCCGTGGTGCCGCTGATCCCCTTCGAGGATGAAGCGGACGCCATCGCCCAGGCTAACGACAGTGAATTCGGCCTGGCAGCCTATTTCTACAGCCGGGATATCGGCCGGGTGTTCCGGGTCAGCGAGGCGCTGGAGTACGGCATGGTGGCGGTGAACGAGGGGATCCTCTCCAACGCCGCGGCGCCCTTCGGGGGCGTGAAGGCCTCCGGCCACGGGCGGGAGGGCTCCAAGTACGGCCTCGACGATTACCTCGACATCAAATACCTCTGCCTCGGTGGCATGGACAAATAGGGAGCCAGACGCATGGACAATCAACAACTTCAGGCCCGCAAGGAGCTGGCTTTTGCCCGCGGCATGGGCAACCTCTACCCTGTCTACGCCGCCCGGGCGGAGAACGCCGAGATCTGGGACGTGGAGGGCAACCGCTACGTGGACTTTGCTGCCGGTATCGCGGTCACCAACACCGGCCACCTGCACCCGAAGGTGAAGGCGGCGGTGGCGGCCCAGTTGGAGGCGTTCAGCCACACCTGCGCCATGGTGACCCCCTACGAATCGATGGTGACGCTGGCGGAGAGTCTGAACCGCCTGGCCCCCGGCGACACCCCCAAGCGTTCCATTTTGGTCACGACCGGGGCCGAAGCGGTGGAGAACGCGGTGAAGATCGCCCGGGCCCACACCGGCCGCCCGGGGGTGATCGCCTTCCAGGGCGGCTTCCACGGCCGTACTAACCTGACCATGGGACTGACCGGCAAGGTCACCCCCTACAAGGCGGGCTTCGGCCCCTTCCCCGGTGAGATCTTCCACCTGCCCTTTCCCATCGCCTTCCACGGCTGTGGTGAGGATGCCTGCCTGGCGGCGCTCAACCAGCTGTTTCACTGCGACATCGAGCCGCAACGGGTGGCGGCGATCATCATCGAGCCGGTGCAGGGGGAGGGGGGCTTCTACCCCGCCCCGGCGGGCTTCATGCAGGCGCTGCGACGGGTCTGCGACGAGCATGGCATCGTTTTGATCTGCGACGAGATCCAGACCGGGTTCGCCCGTACCGGCAAGCTGTTTGCCAGCGAGCACTCCGGCATCGAACCGGATCTCATCACCCTGGCCAAGGGGCTGGCGGGGGGCTTCCCCATCGCCGCCGTCACCGGCAAGGCGTCGATCATGGACGCTGCCGCCCCGGGGGGGCTGGGCGGTACCTACGCCGGTTCCCCCCTGGGTTGCGTGGCCGCCAACGCGGTGCTGGAGGTGATCGAGGAGGAGCAACTGTGCCACAAGGCGCTGGCCATCGGCGAGTACCTGGAGGGACGGCTCAACCACTTGAAGGCGCTCTACCCCCAGTGGGTGGGGGAGATCCGCATCACCGGCGCCATGGTGGCGATGGAACTGGTCGAGGAGGGAGACGCCGGGCGTCCCAACCCGGCCCTGACCCGCGCCATCATTGCCAAGGCCCGGGAGCATGGTTTAATCCTGCTTGCCTGCGGGGTGCGGGCCAACGTCATCCGCATCCTGGCCCCCCTCACCATTCCCCATGCGCAACTGGGGGAGGGGGCGGATAAGCTGGAAGCGATCTTTGCAGCGGTGAGTGCCAGTCAGAACGCCTAGTCATCTTGATGCTTTAAACAAAAAGCGCCCCCATATTTGGGGCGCTTTTGCTGGAGCAAGGGCCGGTTTCGCCACAGAGCGGTCATCGAATAACGCCGCCATAAGCGGTACAAAAATGCTTGGCTAAACTTAGCGGCGAAGGAGCACAAGCCAAGCTTTTTGTTTCCTTATGCTTTAGGGCCTTGTTAGGCTTTGTTAGCAATTTAGTGGGTGCAAAAATAAGCCACTTCTTTTCGAAAATACAGATTGAGGTATTTGTTCAGTTTTACCATTGATAGTTAAAGAAAACGCAGAAACTTCTATAACTTCAACATTATCGGTGCTGACAATGAAAGACTCATAGAAATTTTCTTTATCTAAATTGTTTTTCTTTTTCATGATTGTGCCAACAAGATATGTTTCACTTGTACTGTCATTGCCTTGGCGTATCAACCTACGGAAACTTGCGACTTCAATACTTTTTTGAGTCTCATTAGTTGTTACCAACAATGGCTGCTGCGGCCAAATCACTTCGGCTTTTGATTGAAGTTTAAATGAAATGCCCAACCTGGTTATGCCCTGGTACTCCCATACATCCATATTCACTTCAACATCTTCAAACGAAAATATTAGTTGATTATCAACTCCAACTTGACCACGGCACCACTGTTTTTCAACTTTACCGCCAATAGCTTGTGGAAAGAAATACTCCTCGTGTAAAACTACGCATGAAGAAAGAGCACAAGTCATTAATAAAATAACGATGAGTTTGATTGTATTCTCCAGAAGCCTAACGCCCCCAACAGGGGCCGA
This sequence comes from Ferrimonas gelatinilytica, assembly GCF_039544205.1. NCBI lineage: Bacteria > Pseudomonadati > Pseudomonadota > Gammaproteobacteria > Alteromonadales > Ferrimonadaceae > Ferrimonas > Ferrimonas gelatinilytica. The sequence goes on from NZ_BAABLF010000011.1 coordinate 16,430, forward strand.
GCGTAGCGAGATCCCACGCACTCAGTGCGCATTTCTGATTGGGCTTGTTATATGACACTGGACACCCAGGATGCTAATAGAATCCCCAAACACAGCAATCCTGGGGCAGCTAACGCAACCGGCCAGCGCAACTTATACAACAGTGTCGCCGGTAGTTTGTCAGGGTAAACATAACTGACGAAGAATCCGACCGCTGCGAACAGTGTAGAGAGTGTCACACCTATACCTACGCTCAGGAATGAAAGTGCTAGAAGAAAACCACCGGCATTCTTTCCTATTTCCTCAGACACTTGGTTTTCGAGAAAGGCAGCGATACCGACTCCCGCAAGGAGTGCTGCAGCTGAGATTGACATCGAAGCTAAGTAGATTACTCGATACATGATTGTGTCATATAACGCCTCAAGCAGCGGCGCGCGTTAGCGCGTCCAGCCACGAAGTGGCGATGCTGCCTTGACTTGTTAAGTGTTTGCACAAAGCTTTGCATATATTACCTTTTGGGCTGTTTCTGATTGCAAGCTTTCATAATGCTCAAATAGGCTAAACCAATGCAGCCTCTCGTTCATGGTCATACCGCCAATGCCTTCTATGGCCTCTTTTTCGAACTTAGACCAGAGGCCATACAGATGATTATGAGTATCCTCATTTCCGATCCAGGAATTGCCAAAGAATCGTTCAATTGAATTGGCTAATTGAATGACATCAGAATCATCTTTCTTCCACTCCGAAAGATACTTTCTCAGACGAGCAACCACCTCATCACCTGAGAATCTTTCAACTTCCTTGATATATTCGTCGTAGTTCATTCGTACACTTAACAGTGGAGTTATTGCGACCTTTGGAGAAAAATAATTCGCAATAACACCGGTGAAATTTCTCCTAACGTATCAGTCACTCCTAACTGAATCAATGATTTATGAAAAAATCAGAGCTGTTCTCTTGGTGAAACAGAGCGGTCATCCGGTGAAAGTTCGCCAACGCCGCGAGTGACCGCTTTGGGTGCTCTAGCGGCCGATTACCCTGCCGCTAACTTTGCCGCTAACTCTGCCGATCTGGCTGGGCTTTCGGCGCGGTTGGATAAACTGGGTGGCACGAATAGCCAGAAAAGGTCAGGCTACCGACAGTCAGTCCCTATCGGTTGGACTCGGCGGTGGCCTTGAACCAGAACTCGGCGTCGTTATCGCTGAAAGTGTAGTAAGCGGTGCCGTTGGGCAGCAGCAGGATGGAGATCCCGCCGTACCGCCCTCATAACCGGTGAAGCTGGGATGTGTCCGGCGCTGAAAGCGGGTCACTTCAGGCCAGACTTCATCGGATGGTTAAGTTTAATTAGTTCGACGAATGATCTCCACGATCTCCCTGGTGTTTTCAATCACCTTAAATATCTCATCCTCAATACCTATTGTGACGATATCGCCATTACGAGAGATAACTTTTCTTTGATTGTAGATCCTCGAGTCTATCACATTGCCAACTGCGATTTTCTTTTGCCATCCCGGAGGTAGGGGCTCGCCCCTGGCGACTTTCTTTTGTAGCCCAGGAGGCAACTCTTTATGCTTGTCATTTTTGGCAAGTGCTGCCTCACTAACCCCTAAGGACAGAAGCACTACCGATATCAGTATCTTTATATTTTTCATAATTTTCCTCATTGAGTTGATAAAACATAACGCCGCCAGAAAGGGTCGAAAAGTCAGAGCGAAGCGGAAGTTTCTTGGCCTTGTTAGAGATGCTTGTACCGCTGCTTGATAGTACTAACAATATGGTTTGCCTCTGCTTCATCTAGCTGCGCACCAAATTTATGTGTGCTATGGCCATAATCAAACACCACTGAGCCACCAGATATACCCCAAAACTCCATGCCATTGCGGGTACCAAACATTGAACTGTCTGGTGCTTGAGTTCTCAACTTAGATACTGCCGAGAGATCATACTCTTTTGATCTTTGAAAAACTGGAAGACGACGGATATGTTGAAGCTCGGTGCTTGATAAGTTGATTATTTCGCGACCATTTACGTTCCAGAGCCAAGCATATATAGCGAACGCACCACCTAAAGTCCAGCCACCGAGCCAAGTCAGCATAAACAGTTTAGGGGCGCCACTTTCCGGATTGAGGAGCTGAGCTAATGCCGTGACCTCACCAAAAGCCCACCCAACTAGCCAAAATGCTAAGAATAGAATTAAGAAATAATTCTTTTTGGCGGGGATGGTAATTCTTAAACCTGAGTGGGTTTCCTCTATTTGGCTTCTGCTTTTTCCAACTTCAACTTTTGCCATTTAACTTCCTTGTATCTCTAATAATGTATTAGTTCGAATTCCGTGTGACGGGTAAAATGGAGCTGTTCCATTTCGCCGCCGAAAGTGAGATGAAGCTATCAGGAGAACACATCTAAATCAATGGCTTAGATATGGTTTGTTGACTATTCTTTAGGTGGAAAAGAGCATTCATTCGCATAACGTGCCCTACTTTACTGCATGCCGATTTCTTGTCTCTGTCCTTGCCTGTGCCGCTTCGTACAGTCCCCCTAAACGTTAAATTGTTGATCCTTAATATTCTCCACTTTTTGTGGAGCCAGCATTGATTAATTTTTAATCAATCAATGCTGAACTCTCTCGGCCCTTCTTAACTTTAACCAATTCAAGGTATGTTTCCAGGCTCGAAAAAGCGCTATCAGCAGAATCGAAGCTCCCATAAGACAAATTGGCAACCACTCCCAAACCTCATAACGTCGCTGCGACAGAAACTCATAGCCGAGATAAGCTCCTATTGCAGTAAACCCACCGGCTCCGAGCCCGACCGCCCCTCCCAAGGCTGCGACACCAACGCCACCGGTAGCTAAGAATGTTAGGGCTCCCAACGCCCCACCGAGCAACACCCCTGATACAGATGACTCTGATTGGGCCATTACGATGCTGCCACCTAACACCCACGCTCCAAATACGAGTAGCAGTAGAGTGATCAGTTTTGAGCCAGTTGTATGAGTAACATTTAACAGTTGTTTAACGTTCATGTAGTCACGGCCCGGTGCTCAATATTATCTGTCACTATAGGACAAGGCTAGGTGTCTCGTTTGTGGCGAACCCAGCCCTTACTAGGTAACTCTCTCGATGGCTAGGGTGAGGCACAATTGGGAACAGTTATGCAGAACAAAGAGCGGGCGCTTAGGTAAGCGCCCGCGCTTTGTATCTCGGTTACTGGCAGTAGGCCCTTATCCGATTGGACTCGGCGGCGGCCTTGGACCAGAGGTAGGTGTCGTTATCGCTGAAATAGTAGTAGGCGGTGCCGTTGGGCAGCAGCAGGACGGAGATCCCGCCGTAGCCGGACATGAAGGGCACCCAGGTGTCGCTGCTGCAACCCACCTTGGTTTTCACCTCGTGGGCCCAGAACCCGTTGTTGTACTTGTAGTCCGTTAACGGATCCAGACCCCGGTCGCTGCTGTCCCTCTGCATTGCGGCTTCGAACAGGGTGCTGTCGAACATCGCCTGGCCGTTGATGGTGCCGTTGTCGGCGGAGAGAAAGCGAACCAGCTTGGCCACGTCATCGCGCAGGAAGGTGAGGCCCCAGCCGGTGAAGGGCTGCGCCTTGGCATCATAGGTGCGACGGCTGACCCGGGCGGCGGGCGACAGACCAAGGGGGGCGAAGAGGTCCGAGACGATGAGATCATCGAAGAGATCCGCCGTGCTGCCGCGCTGCTGTTTGAGGTAGGCGTCCATGGCGGTGCCGAGGATGTAGGTGTCCGAGGTGTGGTAGACCCACTGGGTGCCGGGCTGCGCCTTGCGGTTGTACTCGTTGCAGCTGTAGGCGATCTTGGAAGCGTGGTCCTCCGGCAGGAAGAGGTTGTTGGTGTGGCTGGCCCCCTCGTCACTCATGTAGCCGGTGAGGTTGTAGTTGCCGGTACCCATGTCCAGGTTGTCCTCGAACCGCACATCCCCCCAGTTGCCGTTACTGGCACAATCGCTGACGTAGTTGGCGATCACTTCGTTCTTTACCCCGGCATAGAGCTTCTCCAGCCGCATCAGGCCGGCCCCGGCAAACACCGTTTTGGCGGTGGAGTAGGAGGGGACGGTGATGCGGTCACAGTAGGGGTGCGGACCCTGGCGGGTCTGGCAGCCCCCGACGTAGTTGACGCCGTCGATGACGAAGCCAAACAGGGTCATGTAAGCCGGGTCGGTCTCATCGACGGAGCCGAACTGGCTGGGGTCGGCTCCGGGGTGGTCGTTGGCCAGTTCACTGATCGGCTTGGTGGGCATGCGTCCGACCTCCTCGGCCTGGTGGTCGGCCCTGAGGGTCGCAGCCCCAGCGACCGCCTGCGGGGTATAGCTGGCATCCAGCAGGCCCCACATGTCGAACTGGAAGTAGAGGCAGGTTTCGGAGGCGATCTGGTAGCTCACCTTGGAGACGCTGCCGTTCTCCTTGAACAGGAAACTCATCAGGCCGTTGTGCTGACAGTTGGCGTTTTTCTGGTGCAGGGTGAAGGGCAGCACAGCGCGGCTGTAGCCGTTATCCCCGTTCTCGTCCCAGACCCGTCCCGGCTCCAGGATATACTCCCACTCCGGATGGCTGGCAGGGATACTGCCGCGCTGGGCCGGTACCAGGTGGCTGCCGGTCTGGACAAACTCGAAGTCGAACTCCGGCAGGTGTTTGCGGGTGCTGTCGCCAGTGCCGGTGTAGCGGAAGCTGTCCTTGTGCTCATCGAACTGGCCGCTAGTGGCTTCGTCGAACAGCTCCAGGCGTCCCTCGAAGCGGTTGCTCGGATGGGCGGCCTCGGCGGGCAGGGCATAGCCGGAGGTGGCTACCAGCGCTTCGCTGCCGGCGGTGAGGGTGGCGTAGTCGAGCAGGGTCCGGTTCACCGCGCCGCTGCCGGAGAGCGGGTCGAAGTCATCCACCACGGTGCCCGGTTCGACGCCGGTGCCGGAGAGGGTCAGGACCAGCGGGCTGGATTCGTCATTGGAGGGGATGGTCAGGTCTGCGCTTTGGTAGCCGCTGACGTTGGGACTGAATTGGGCGCTGAGGGCGCAGTCGGCGCCCGGGGCCAGTGTCTGGCCGGAGCAGGCGTCGCTGGCCAGGGAGAAGGGGGCTACGAGGCCGGAAAGCTGGCCGATGGTGAGATCCGCCGTCCCGTCGTTGGATAGGGTCAGCGGACTCTGGGCGCTGTCGCCGAGGTCGACGCTGCCCAGGTGGGTGGCACCGCTGACGGCCAGCAGCGGCTTGGGGGTGACGCCGCCGGCGGTGCCGGTGACGGTTACGTTATCCCCCCAGCAGTAGTCCCCCAGTAGGTCGCCGGTGCTGCGAAAGCGCAGCCGCAGGTTGCTGTTGTCATCGGCGTCGGTGGGGGTGACGGTGGCGCTGTAGAAGGTGGCGTCATCCTGGCCGTCGGTGAGCTGGATCATTGCCGTCCAGCTGCTGCCGCCGTCGGTGGAGTACTCGGCGTAGCAGTTATCACCGCTCTCCAGGCCGGTGGCGGCCAGGTGCATGGTGATGACGACGGCGGAGTGGCCGCCGGTGTCAACGCCGGCGGTGGCGGAGGCGGTCTGTTTCAGCCGCATCGATTTGTCGTCGATGGACTGGGTGCCGCTGATCTGGGCGTTGCCCACCAGGGTCCAGCCATCGGCGGTGCCGTCTTCGAAGTTTTCGCTAAAGAGGGTGGCGGCGTGACTGCTGCAGCCGAAGGTGGCCGTCAGCAGGGCCACGGAGATCAGTCCTTTCATGGTGTGCTCCAGTGTGGAATGGCGTCCAGGTGAACCCTGGCCCGATCCCTGTGGGGCCCCATTTCCCGAACCTCCCTGTTCGGACTGCGGTGTCAGAGTGAATTGGTTCACCGCTTCAAACTAGGCCAGAGCGCTGGCCGGGCGTAGCACCAGTTGGTAAGGGGGAATGGGGCCAGATGCCGCTGATGCTTCTGGCCCGAGGATATTGCGGGGACAGGCTCAGTGGCGATCCAGCAGGCGGGCCGGCGGCAGCATGACGGCGATGCAGAGGATCAGTGCCACCACGGCCAGGTTGATCAGCAGGCCGTAGTTGCCTTCGCCCACCAGCAGGGCCGCCGCCATGGGGCCGGAGGCCAGTCCCATCTTGGAAGCAAAGCCCCCCAGGGCGGCCATCTGGCCGTGGCGGTCGAATGCTGCCGCCATCCCCAGCAGGTAGGGGATCACGAAGGCCCAGGTGACGCCGATGCCCACATTGGCCAGCCAGAACACCCACTCCTGGGCGCTGAGGTGCAGGCCCCAGGTGCCGGCGGCGGTCAGGCCGATCGCCAGCAGCAGTGGCAGGGTGCGGCCAAAGCGGGTGGAGAAGAGCACCACCAGGCCGGAGCCGAGGATCCCGACCCAGGCTGCCTGGCCCAGGGTGCGGGAGGTGAACTCCGTCCCCAGCCCGGCGGCCTCGGCCAGTGGCAGGATGTAGGCGTAGAGGCCCATGTTGGCGGCCTGGAACAGAAACAGCGCCGCCAGGGTCAGCGCCAGTGGCCCCTTGTCGATCCGCCCGGCGGTGGCCTTGGGCGCTGGCTCCACCGGGTAGTCATCCAGGAAGGGGAGCATCAGCAGGGTGACCAGGGTAAAGGCGATCAGGGAGAGGAACAGAACCGAGGTGCCATACTCCGGCACCAGCCGCGGCAGGTACATCACCCCAACGCCCCCGAGGCCAAACTGCACCAGCAACAGCATGCCGAAGGTTTTATCCGGGTCGACGGTGCGGGCGATAACGGAGAAGCCGATCCCCACCAGGGCCCCGCCGATCACCCCGTGCAGGAACCGCATCGCCATCAGCAGCACCGGTGAGGTGATCATCATCGAGAGGCTATCAAGCAGCAGCAGCGTCAGCATCAGGGCATAGGCGCTTTTGCGCCACATCAGCTTTTTCACCACCAACACCACGGCGAAGGCCCCCACTGCGGCGCCGTAGACGTTGAGGGAGCCCACCAGGCCAGCGTCGCGCTTGGTGAAATCCAGCCCCGCCACCAGCCCATCCACCAGGGCGGGCATGATGTTGACGTAGAACAGGCCCGCCGTGGCCAGAAACGCCAGCAGGACGCGGGCCAGCATGCCGTTGGCGGCGGCCCGGGGACGGCGGCGGGGGGCGGGGATCGGGGCGATCTCTGAGGGGGTCATGGCGGCTCCTTGCACGGTTATCCTTACCCTAACCTACCGGATCTGGGCCATCCTGCCAGAGCCAGTTTTGCCCCCACGATGGAGCCAGCGCCCTCCTGTGGACAGGCTTGGTCTAACCCTGAACCCGCAGCCCGGCAGGGTGTTGGCAACCTACATGGCAAATAGCGGGTAACAAAAAAGGCCCTGCATGAGCTAGCTGTTGTTTTTAGTAACCCTCTAATAGTCAGTCACATATGCGGGTATTAGCTTTGCCGGGTTGCCGGCGCAACAGCAAACTGAATGGCTGCTCCTAAATACGTTCGGCTTTCGTGAAAGCTCAGGCTATCTGGGCTTTGCTCCGGCTCTTAGGAACGAGGGCCTAGAACCTAGAACCGAGTTCCAGATTGCTTGCGCGAACGGTAGGGTGAAGCACAGGTCGGAACAGTTATTCTGGACACCGTCCCACAAAAAAGCCGCTCACTGAGCGGCTTCTTCGCAGGCCGGGCTTAAAGCTCGGCGTTGTGGTAGACGTTCTGAACGTCGTCACAATCTTCCAGCATCGCCATGAACTTCTCGAACACGGCCACATCGTCGCCCTCTACCTTGGTGTAGGTCTGCGGGACGAAGGTGATCTCCTCCATCTCGAACTGGATGTCGGGCATCGCTTCGGTCAGGGCGGTTTTCACCTTGAAGTACTCGGTGTTGGGAGCGAAGACCGTGGTCATGCCGTCTTCAACCTCGACATCGGTCACATCCACGTCCGCCATCATCAGGATCTCCAGCACGCCGTCTTCGTCGTCGCCTGGGAAGGCGAAGATCGCCTGGTGATCGAACATGTGGCCCACCACACCGGGGCTGCCCAGCTTGGAGTCGGTTTTGACGAAGCACTGGCGTACCTCGGCGAAGGTCCGCTTGTTGTTGTCGGTCAGGCAGTCAACGATCACCATGCAGTTGCCGGGGCCGAAACCTTCGTAGCGGGCGGTTTCATAATCTTCACCGGCGCCACCCTTGGCCTTGTCGATCGCCTTCTCAATGACGTGGGAGGGTACCTGCTCCTTCTTGGCCCGCTCAATCAGGCCGCGCAGCTGCAGGTTGGCCTCCGGATCCGGGCTGCCGTTCTTGGCCACCACGTAGATCTCTTTACTGTACTTGGAGTAGACCTTGGTCTTCGCACCAGCGGTCTTGGCCATGGAGGCCTTACGAACTTCAAAACTGCGACCCATCGGGAATCTCGCTCTTATGTCAGTTGAATCGATAACGGTGCAAGAGTGTACCAGTTCGTCCTAACGGGGCAAATTGGAATGCCACAAAGCCCCCATCGCAGCAGCATTTCACGCGGCTCGCATCACCGTATCGACATCCTTTGCTGAACGTTTATCAGGCCCGACCATGGTGATTACCAACCGATTGTTACGCGAATGTAATAAATGCGGCAGTGTGTAAACCCAGAGTAATCCATGTTGGATCTCAACCCGTTGCTACTGGCAACCGGCACCGTGTGACCTTCTTTCGGAATCGCTTGGGCTGGCTCGGAGAGAGTCACCGTCCATTTCAGGGAAGAGTCACCGTCCATTACAGGGAAAGGATGAAAGTCGATGAGAATACATATCTTGGCAGCCCAGATTGCGGCTGCATTGACTGGGATCAGCGCGGTACAGGCCGCGGAAACTCCAGACGCCGGCGCAAGTAATAAAAGCATCGAAGTGATCCAGGTAACCTCTCAGAAGCGGGTGCAAAACCAGCAAGAGGTGCCGATCGCCATTACTGCGTTGAGCGAGGCCGATATCGAGCGCATCGGCGCCACTGAGGTGAAGGATATCCAGTACGCCACCCCCAACCTGGTGATCGGGGGACTCAACCCGTTACAGCAGGTGTTCGGGATCCGTGGCATCTCCGACCGTGGACGTAACCCCGGTTATGACCAGCGTGTTGGTGTCTACGTGGATGGTGTTTGGGTAGGTAAGTCCGCCGCTTCCAACCAGTCCGCACTGGATGTGCAGACCATGGAGGTGCTGCGTGGCCCCCAGGGCACCCTGTTCGGTAAGAACACCGTGGCCGGGGCCATCAACATCACCACGCTGGAACCCACCGAAGATTTCTCCGGCCACGTGCAGGCGGAAGTGGGGAACTACAACAAGGCCCGAGTCAAGGCTGCCGTGAACGGCGGTTTGACCGACTCTCTGGCCGGCAAAATCAGCCTTAGCTACGATACCCGCGATGGCTACGTGGATAACGTTTCCAGCCTGGGTAATGACAAGTACAACGACAAGGATGAGTTTGCGGGCCGTGCCCAGCTGCTGTGGCAGGGTAACGCCACCCGCGTCAAGTTCACGCTTGACCACCTGCAGAACGAGTTTACCGATGTGGCCGCCGGTGAGTGGGTGGACGATCCGATCGCACCGGACCCGTACGAGGTCAACATTAACGGCAAGCAGGAGTATGACATCAAGGGGGTTGGCGGGGCTTCGGTCAACATCAACCACACCCTGGACAGTGGCTTCGATCTGACCTCCATCACCGCCTATCGCTACGAAGATTGGAGCTACGAGGACTTCGATGATGATTACACGCCCATCGCATTGGGGCGAACCGATGAGTTCGCCGATGCCGATCACGTGACCCAGGAGTTTCGGGTTGCCTCTCCGGTGGGGGATCGCTTCGATTATGTCCTGGGCCTGTACTACCTCAACCAGAACATTGATGGTGGCGGTGATGCGACGTTGAACCTGGATGTCTTCAGTGGTGGCATGGTGCCTATCACCGACTACGGGCTTGGGTACCGTGCCGTGGTGGACGTTGAGTCCTATGCCGCCTTTGGCCACGCCAACATCAAGCTGGCCGAGAAGTGGCAGTTGACCGCGGGCCTGCGTTACACCTACGAAGAGAAGGCGATCGATTTCAGCATCACCGATCCCTTTCTGATCTTCTTCGCCAATGATTCCACCAGCAAAAAGCGCGATTCCGACGACTGGTCACCCAAGGCCAGCATCAACTGGTTCGTGGCTGAGGATGTGATGCTTTATGGCGGTTACTCCCGTGCCTTTAAGAGCGGCGGCTTCAACGCCGACTTCATCGCTGACCTCGATGGCCTGGAGTTTGATGACGAGCAGGTGGACGCTTACGAGCTGGGGATGAAGAGCAGCTGGCTGGATAACAGCCTGCGTTTCAACCTGGCGCTGTTCCGCTCTGAGCACAGTGACTTCCAGGTGCAGGCCCAGACGCCTCTGCCAACCGGTGACGGCTCTATCCTTACCGTGTCTAACGCGGCCGACCTGACCAGTCAGGGCCTGGAGCTGGAGATACATTGGCGTATCACCGAGAACTTCACCCTGTGGGGTGGCTACGGCTACACCGACGCCAGCTTCGACAGCTTCAAGGATTGTTCCTACAGTGACGGCCTCGGAGATTGCAGCGGCAACCGCCCGGCGGAAGCTCCGGAGAATACCTTTAACCTGGCGTTCGAGTACATCCAGCCCATCAGCAGTGGTGAACTCTTCGTCGATGCCAACTACTTCTGGCGCGATGAGATGTACTCCAACCCCAACAACGAAGAGGGGTTCAAGAACGACGACCTCAGTGAACTGGGTGGCCGCTTCGGTTGGCGCTCCTCCGAAGGTCAGTGGCAAGTTTACGCCTGGGGCAAGAACCTGACCGACGAGACGACCCAGATATACAACAGCGTCTCCTTCCTGGGCGCCAACCGGGCCGTGTACAACGCGCCCCGCATGTACGGTGTGACCTTCCGCTACAACTTCGGCTTCTTCTAAATAGCGGATCCTAAATGTGCGCCACTTTCGTGTAAGCCCAGAAGCATCGGGGCTTGGTCCCGCTCTTAGGAACCAGGGCCTAGATCCTAGTTCCTACCAGCTTGGTGCTGGACTGCACCGGGTTGTCTTCACGAACGGTAGGATGTAGCGCAATCAAGAACCGTAACTGAGTGGGCAGATGCGGCGGGCCAGATGGCCCGCCGTTTTTATCTGCTCTGCCTTTAACGTTTTCCTATCCCGCCCCTGCCACCGACTCGGGCAGTCGGCTTAGGCCACCTTATCGACCTCCTTTGCTGACCGTTCATCAGGCCCGACCATTGCCATTATCACCACATTTGTTATGGGATTGTAACTAATGTGGCAGTGTGTGAATGAAAGGTAATCCATGTTAGGACACTGTCTGTTGCCACTGGCAACCGGCGCCGCGTGACCTGCCTTCGGAATAGCCTGGGCTTGTTCGGGGAGAGTCACCGTCAATTTCAGGGAAAGGATGAAAGTCGATGAGAATACATATCTTGGCAGCCCAGATTGCGGCTGCATTGACTGGTATCAGCGCGGTACAGGCCGCTGAAGCGCCAGACGCCGGCGCAAGTAATAAAAGCATTGAAGTGATCCAGGTAACCTCTCAGAAGCGGGTGCAAAACCAGCAAGAGGTGCCGATCGCCATTACCGCCTTGAGTGAAGCCGACATCGAGCGGGTCGGTGCCACCGAGGTGAAGGATATCCAGTACTCCACCCCCAACCTGGTGATCGGGGGAACCAACCCGGTACAGCAGGTGTTCGGGATCCGTGGTATCTCCGACCGTGGGCGTAACCCCGGTTACGACCAGCGTGTTGGTGTCTACGTGGACGGCGTCTGGGTGGGTAAGTCAGCCGCCTCCAACCAGTCTGCACTGGATGTGCAGACCATCGAGGTACTGCGTGGCCCCCAGGGCACCCTGTTCGGTAAGAACACCGTGGCCGGCGCCATCAACATCACTACGCTGGAACCCACCGAAGATTTCTCCGGCCATGTGCAGGCGGAAGTGGGTAACTACAACAAGGCCCGCATAAAGGCTGCCGTGAACGGCGGTTTAACCGACTCTCTGGCCGGTAAGATCAGCCTCAGCGCCGATACCCGCGATGGCTACGTGGATAACGTCTCCGGCCTGGGTAACCGTAAGTTGAACGACAAGGAGGAGTTTGCGGGCCGTGCCCAGCTTTTGTGGCAAGGTAGCGCCACCAGCGTCAAATTCACGGTTGACCACCTGCAGAACGATTTTAGCGATGTGACCGCCGGTGTGTGGGTGGACGATCCGGTTGCGCCGGATCCGTACGAGGTCAACATTAACGCCAAGCAGGATATCGAGCTCAAGGGGATCGGTGGGGCTTCCGTTAACATCAACCACACCCTGGACAGTGGCTTCGAGCTGACCTCCATCACCTCCTATCGCTACGAAGATTGGGGCTACGAGGACTTCGATGAGGATTACACGGAAATCGCATTGGCCAGGTCCGGTATTTTTGCCGATGCCGACCACGTGACCCAGGAGTTCCGGGTTGCCTCTCCGGTGGGGGATCGCTTCGATTACGTCCTGGGCCTGTACTACCTCAACCAGAACATCGAAGGGGGCGGTGATGCATCCTTGGACCTGAATGTCTTCACCGGTGGCGCAGTGCCTATTTCGGATTACCCGCTGGGGTATGACGCCGTGGTGGACACCGAGTCCTACGCCGCCTTTGGCCACGCCAACATTAAGCTGGCCGAGAAGTGGCAGCTGACCGCGGGCCTGCGTTACACCTACGAAGAGAAGGCGATCGATTTTAGCATCATGGATCAATATCGGATCTTCTTCGCCGATGGTTCCACCAGCGAAAAGCGTGATGCCGACGACTGGTCACCCAAGGCCAGCATCAACTGGTTCGTGGCTGAGGATGTGATGCTCTACGGCGGTTACTCCCGCGCCTTTAAGAGCGGCGGCTTCAACGCCGACTTCATCGCTGACCTCGATGGCCTGGAGTTTGACGACGAGCAGGTGGACGCTTACGAGCTGGGGATGAAGAGCAGCTGGCTGGATAACAGCCTGCGTTTCAACCTGGCGCTGTTCCGCTCCGAGCACAGTGACTTCCAAGTGCAGGCCCAGACGCCTCTGCCTACTGGTGAAGGCTCTATCCTCACCGTATCTAACGCGGCGGACCTGACCAGTCAGGGCCTGGAGCTGGAGATGCAGTGGCGTATCACCGAGAACTTCACCCTGTGGGGTGGCTACGGTTACACCGACGCCAAGTTCGAAAGCTTCGATGGTTGTTCCTACAGCGAAAGTGACTCGACTGATTGTAGCGGCAACCGCCCACCGGAAGCCCCGGAGCACACCTTTAACCTGGCGTTCGAATACATCCAGCCCATCAGCAGTGGTGAACTCTTCGTCGATGCCAACTACTTCTGGCGCGATGAGATGTACTCCAACCCCAACAACGAAGAAGGGTTCAAGAACGACGACTTCAGTGAGCTGGGTGGCCGCTTCGGTTGGCGCTCCTCCGAAGGTAAGTTCCAGGTGTTCGCCTGGGGCAAGAACCTGACCGACGAGACGACCCAGATCTACAACAGTGTCTCCTTCCTGGGGCGTAAGCGCGCCGTGTACAACGCGCCGCTCATGTACGGTGTGACCTTCCGCTACAACTTCGGCTTCTACTAGTCGACACAAGTCCTAGTCGGATCAAGCGGCGGGCCAGATGGCCCGCCGTTTTTTTATCTGCTCTTTCTTCCCGGTTTTCCCTGTCCCTCTCTTGCCCTTGCCCCTGGCTTCACCACGGTCACCATGACCGTGGTGAAGCCAGGTCCTGGCATGCCTGCACAGGTCAACAGGGGGTGTCGACTCGGTGGCTGGCCTGATCTGTTTCATCGCCATGCCGCTTCGTTACATCCGTCCTGGTAGTCACCCCGGCGGCGCGTAAGTTAACTAACTTTACTGGGTCACTCTCTGTTTTCGAAAAGGCGGCCCCATGGCTGATCTTGACCCCCGTTTCCAGCGCGGCGCTGTTGAAGCGGCCATCCGGATTGGATTGCTGTTTGTCTTGGTTCTCTGGTGTTTTGAAATCATCCGACCCTTTATCACCCCGGTGGTCTGGGCGGTGATCCTGGCCGTCGCCCTGTACCCCATGTTCTGTAAGCTCAAAAGCTGGCTGGGGGGCCGCGGCGGTCTCGCCGCGGCCCTGATCGCCATCGTGGGGATGGCGATCCTGCTGCTGCCTGGCTTCCAGATCGCCGCCTCGGCGGTGGACAGCGTGGCGGCGATCGGCGCCCAGCTGGAGGAGGGCAGCTTTTCATTGCCACCGCCAGCGTCCGCAGTTAAGGCGTGGCCCCTGGTGGGCGATCTCATCTTCCAGCACTGGAGCCAGGCCTCCACGGACATCGAGAAGTACCTGCTGACCTATGCCGCCGATATCAAGCGCGTCGTCGGTGGCGCCGCGGCCTTCGCGGCGAGCCTGTTCGGTGGCATCCTGATGTTCTGCCTGTCGCTGGCGATCGCCGCTTTCCTGATGGCCAACGGGGCGGCCTGCGAAGCGGCATGCAGGCGGATCGCTTTTGGCCTGCTGGATGAGAGAGGTGGGCAACTGATGCAGCTCTCCCGTGACACCATCCAGAGTGTGGCCAAGGGGGTCCTTGGGGTGGCGGTGATCCAGTCTACCCTGATCGCCGTCGGCTTCTTCGTGGTGGGGGTTCCCGGTGCTGCGGTGCTTTACGTGGTTTTGCTGGTTGTGGCGATCGCCCAGCTGCCCTCGATCCTGGTGGTGGTGCCGGTGATCATCTATGTATTCCAGACCGAAACCACCCTGGTGGCCATCCTCTTTACTGCCTGGAGTGTCCTGGCGGGCCTCAGTGACAATGTGCTCAAACCCATGCTGCTGGGGCGGGGTATCGATGTGCCCATGTTGGTGATCCTGCTAGGCTCGCTGGGGGGAATGCTGATGTCCGGCTTTATCGGCTTATTCGTGGGGGCGGTGGTGCTGGCACTGGGTTACCAGCTGTTCATGGGCTGGCTGGAGATCAATACCCAAACTCCGCAGGAGGATTCGCCCAGGTCAGAATAGTCGCTTCGACGGGTTGCGGGCGAAAGCGCTTACGCCGCGTGTTGCAGGGCGGGCGCACAAAAAAACCGACGCTCTTTCGAGGGTCGGTTTTTAACTCAATGCATGGGATGCACCGATTTAGTTCATGCCGTACTTCTTCAGCTTCTTACGCAGGGTGCCGCGGTTGATGCCGAGGATGTTGGCGGCGCGGGTCTGGTTACCGCGGGTGTACTGCATGACGATGTCCAGCAGCGGCTGTTCCACTTCACACAGCACCATCTCGTACACTTCGGACGCTTCCTGGCCATCCAGTTGAGCAAAGTAGTTGCTTACGGCGCGCTTTACGGAGTCACGCAGCAGCTGCGGCTTCACGGTACCGTTGGGGGTTTCGATCTGACCGACGGTCAGTTGGTGCGCTTCAGAAAAGGAGTTCTGCTGATCAAACATACTGTCTTTGCTCTGTCTCTTAACAATCAAATTGCTCGAAAAAGCCGGCTAGGGCCTCACGCTGCGCGGTTGCCGAATCCAACTGGTTGAATCGGCGACGCAATTCCGGTTGTTGCTGGTTATCCAGGTACCAACCCACATGCTTCCTGGCGATGCGCATGCCGCGCTCCTCACCGTAGAAGTCATGCAGGGCTTGAAGGTGTTCCTGCATCAGCACTTGTCGCTCCGCTTTGGGCGGGGGCGGCAGATGCTGTCCGGTCTCCAGGTAGTGGTGGATCTCGCGAAAGATCCAGGGACGTCCCTGGGCAGGGCGCCCCACCATGAGTCCATCGACCCCGGTTTTATCCAGTACCTGTCGGGCCTTCTCCGGGCTGTCGATATCGCCATTGGCGACGACAGGGATGGAGATGGCCGCTTTAATCGCCGCAATGGTGTCGTACTCCGCTTCCCCTTTGTACATGCACTGTCGTGTCCGACCGTGCACCGCCAGGGCCGCAATGCCGCTTTGTTCGGCAATGCGGGCGATGTCGACGCCGTTGCGGTTATCCGGATCCCAACCGGTTCGGATCTTTAGGGTCACCGGCACTTCGACGGCGTGAACCACGGCATCGAGGATTTGGCGAACCAGATCCGGGTGGCGCAGCAGGGCTGAGCCAGCCAACTTTTTATTAACTTTCTTTGCCGGACATCCCATATTGATGTCGATGATCTGGGCGCCGCGCTCCACGTTGAAGCGGGCGGCCTGAGCCATCAACTCGGGTTCACAGCCTGCGATTTGGACGGAGCGGATCCCATCTTCGCCACTGTGGTCCATCCGTGACAGAGACTTCTCGGTCTTCCAGACATCGGGGTTGGAAGAGAGCATCTCCGACACGGCCAGGCCGGCGCCAAGCCGGCGGCACAGTCGACGGAAGGGAAGGTCAGTTACCCCGGCCATCGGCGCCACGATCAGCTGGTTGTCCAGTTGATAGGGTCCAATTTTCATGAGCATTAACCATCCGCGTCCGAAACAAGGGGGCGAATCTTACTCTTTTTTTCTGAGCCTGGGAAGGTCAGAAAATGAACGCAGAGCAAATTTTTTTGCTTGACTTTGCGCCACTCAAAGCCTTGTTTCAAGGTGATGCCCGTTAGCGTTCGCTCACTTTCTTGGCATCGCCCGTGCTGGTTAATTATTCGTCACGACGACATCATGGGGGCGTTAACGTTTGCGGCCGTCGAGTCGGCACCAGTCACCCTCGATGGCGGTGGGGTTGAGGTCAAACCACTGGCCATAGATGGCGCGAAGCTCCTCCGCCTGTTCTGTCAACAGGCCGGAGAGGGCCAGTTGGCCACCGGGTTTTACCAGGGCGCTGATCACCGGTGCCAGCTCACGCAGCGGGCCCGCCAGGATGTTGGCGACCACGACATCCGCCTGGACATTCTCGGGCTGATCCTTGGGCAGGTAGACGGTGAGTTTGTCCTCGACGCCGTTGCGCTGGGCATTGTCGGCGGAGGCGGTCAGTGCCTGCGGGTCGATATCCAGGCCGATGACGTTGTTGGCACCGAGCTTAATGGCGGCGATCGCCAGGATCCCTGAGCCGCAGCCAAAGTCGATCACCGACTTGCCTTCCAGGTCCAGGCCGTCCAGCCAGGTGAGGCAGAGGGCGGTGGTGGGGTGGGTGCCGGTGCCGAAGGCGAGGCCGGGATCCAGCAGCACGTTGACCGCCTCCGGTTCCGGCGCCTCGCGCCAGCTGGGGCAGATCCAGAGCCGGCGGCCAAACTGCATCGGGTGGAAGTTCTCCATCCACTCTCGCTCCCAATCCTTATCCTCCAGGGCCTCCACCTTGTACGCCATCTGGTTCGACAGCTCCGGCAGGGTTTTCAGCTCGGCAATCACCGGTTCCATCTCGGTGATGGCGTCGAAGAGGCCTACTACATCAGTATCGCCCCAGAGGCGGGTTTCACCGGGGGCCGGCTCGAACACCGGGGTGTCCTTGGCATCGAGGAAGGTGACTGAGACGGCACCGAGCTCCATCAGCTGGTCACTGATGGTGTCGGCGGTGTCGGCGGTGGCGTTGAGACGCAGTTGGATCCAGGCCATGGGGTTCTCTTTCTGGGATAGTGTTCGAATGGGCGAATTGTAATGGCTGGTTGCGGCGGCGCCACTGTTTTCCCTCGGCGACTCTAAATCGCAACGCGTCTTTATGCGGCCGCCGGCGTGATCCAGGTGTGATCCTTGCGATGAATCGCATTTTCCGTGATCGTCGATGTGATCGCGGTCAAAGTTGTTTGGCGGTCGAATGCCTACATTTTACAGACTGTGCCTAAAGGGAGATGCGACAGAATGCGCAAGTTATT
The DNA here is from genome assembly GCF_039544205.1 of Ferrimonas gelatinilytica. NCBI lineage: Bacteria > Pseudomonadati > Pseudomonadota > Gammaproteobacteria > Alteromonadales > Ferrimonadaceae > Ferrimonas > Ferrimonas gelatinilytica. The sequence goes on from NZ_BAABLF010000011.1 coordinate 34,109, forward strand.
GGCGTTGGGCCGGGGCCCGGCGAGGATGGAGATCCTGCAGGGGGTGACGGGGGCGGCGCTGACGCTGTTCCTCTTTATCCACCTGCACCTGGAAGCCAGCGTGCTGTTTGGTCCTGAGGCCTTTAATACCGTGGCCTGGATGCTGCACGCCGGCTGGGCGGATCCCGCCGGAGTGGGCTATGGCGCGCCGGTGGTGATCGCCGTGCTGGGGGTAACCCTGCTACTGGTGCTGCACGTGCTGGCGGTGTTGCGTCGCCTGCCGGGTGAGTGGCGCAAGGTGAAGGCGTTGCGTCACCATACCCAGGTGGTGCGTCATGAGGGCACCCGGCTTTGGGTGCTGCAGATGCTCAGTGGCGTGGCGATGATGATTCTGGTGCCTATTCACCTGGTCACCATGCTGACCCAGCCCCATAGCCTGGGAGCGGAGCCCTCCTCGCTGAGGGTGGTATTCGAGGGGGGCTGGCTGCTCTACCTACTGCTGTTGCCGTTGGCGGTGCTCCATGGTGTCGCCGGCGTGACCCGGCTGTGGCTCAAATGGTGCCCCTATGCCGAACCCCGTCAGCAGGGGCGTCGCTGGATGCGTCGGGTGGCGCTTTACCTGCTAATCCTCGGCGGCCTCAGCCTGTTGATGCAGATCTACAACGGTCTGTTCCTGTTTTCCCCCTCCCTAACCGGATGAACGCACTGCGGACCCTGGGACAGATTTTTAGGCCGGACCACTGAGTGATAGGCCGCGCAAGGAGAGAGATATTATGAAGATCCGCTATACCGATGCCCTGGTGATAGGTGGTGGACTGGCAGGACTGAGGGTGGCGCTGGCGGCCCGTGAGAGGGGGCACCAGGCGGTTGTCCTCTCCCTGGTGCCGGCCAAGCGCTCCCACTCGGCCGCCGCTCAAGGCGGCATGCAGGCCAGCCTCGGCAACTCGGTGATGGGCCAGGGCGATAACGAGGATGTGCACTTCCTCGATACGGTGAAGGGCTCCGACTGGGGCTGCGATCAAACCGTGGCAAGGATGTTTACCCATGTGGCGCCCAAGGCGGTTCGCCAGTCTGCCAGCTGGGGGGTGCCCTGGAGCCGGATCAAGCACGGCCCCCGGGAGGCGGTGATCAACGCCGAGCACACCACCCTGCATGAGCCGCTGGAGGCCCACGGGCTGATCCAGGCCCGGGACTTCGGCGGTACGGCCAAGTGGCGTACCTGCTACACCAGCGACGGCACCGGCCACTCTCTGCTTTACGCCCTGGACAACCAGGCGATCGGCGCCGGCATCGAGGTGCATGAGCGGGTGGAGGCGCTGCGTCTGGTCCACGACGGTCAGCGCTGCCATGGCGCCATCGTGCGGGATCTTATTACCGGTGAGCTGGTGGCCTACCTGGCCCGCACCACCACGCTGGCGACCGGGGGCTGGGGGCGGCTCTGGTCGGTGTCTACCAACGCCCTGATCTGCGAAGGCACCGGCGCCGCCCTGGCGCTGGATGCCGGGGTGGCCCTGGGTAACCCGGAGGCGGTGCAGTTCCACCCTACCGCCATCGTGCCGGTGGGGATCCTTACCACCGAGGGATGCCGCGGCGACGGTGGGCTGCTGCGGGACGTGGATGGCCACCGCTTCATGCCGGATTACGAGCCGGAGAAGAAGGAGTTGGCCTCCCGTGACGTGGTCTCCCGGCGGATGACCGAGCATATGCGCAAGGGTAAAGGGGTGCCGAGCCCCTACGGCGATCACCTCTGGTTGGACATCACCATCCTGGGCCGCGAGCATATCGAGAAGAACCTGCGGGAGGTAAAGGAGATCTGCGAGCACTTCCTGGGGATCGATCCCGCCGAGGAGTGGATCCCGGTGCGACCCACCCAGCACTACTCCATGGGCGGTGTGCGCACCAATGCCGATGGGGAGAGCGATGGCCTCAAGGGGTTGTTCGCGGTGGGCGAGGTGGCCTGCTGGGACCTGCACGGGTTCAACCGCCTGGGCGGCAACTCCCTGGCGGAAACCGTGGTGGCGGGGATGATCGTCGGTGAGAAGGTGGCCGATGCCTGCGGGCAGTACCCCATGGGGGATCCGGCCCTGGGCCGGGAAGCCGGGGCGGCGGTGGAGCAGGAGATCACCGAACTGCTGGACCGCTCCAGCGGCAGCGACCCCATTGCGCTGCGTGCGCGGATGGAAACGCTGATGATGGACAAGGTGGGGATCTTCCGCAATGAAACCGAGTTGGCCCAGGCGGTGTCGGCCCTCCAGGCGCTGGTGACGGAGAGTGAGCAGCTCTGCGTACGGACCAAGAAGCGTCACGCCAACCCCGAGCTGGTGGATGCCCTGAGGGTCCGCAAGATGCTGCGGATCGCCCTCTGTATCGCGACGGCGGCCCGGGCCCGGACCGAAAGTCGCGGTGCCCATGCCCGTGAGGACTATCCTGAGCGCAATGACAGGGATTGGCTCAAGCGCACCCTGGTACGCTGGCCCGAAGGGAAGGCGGGGCCACAACTCGACTACGAGGCGCTGGATGTGATGGCGATGGAGTTGCCGCCGGGCTTCCGGGGTTACGGTAAGGATCTCACCATTACCCACCCGGACAGCGCGGCACGCCAGGCGCAGATAGATGCCTGGGACCGGGCCCACCCCTATGCCACCGCCACCGAGCGGCAGCGGGCGCTGATGCCCTTCGACCTGCCCGCGGGACTCGAGGGGCCCAACCGGCGCCTCGGCGATAACGACACTGATTCTGGAGCGCTGTGATGAGCCCTCGTACCCTGACTTTTACCATTTTCCGTTACGACCCCCAGGACCCTGACGATACTCCGCGTCAGCAGGAGTTTCAGCTGGAGGAAGCCCCGGGGATGACGGTGTTCGTGGCGCTCAAGATGCTGCGGGAGACCCAGGACCCGAGCCTGCAGTTTGATTTTGTCTGCCGGGCGGGGATTTGCGGCAGCTGTGCCATGGTGATCAACGGCGTGCCCACCCTGGCCTGCCGTACCCTCACCGCCAACTACCCCGAGGGGCGGATCACCCTGATGCCCCTGCCGGGGTTCGAGCTGATCGGCGATCTTTCTGTCAATACCGGTAAGTTCATGCGTGCCCTGTCCGAGCGGCTGGCGGCCTGGCTGCACCCGAAATCCGTTGACCACAGTCATGACGAGCTGGAGCAGAGGATGGAGCCCCACCTGGCGGAGGCGATCTACGACACCGATCGTTGCGTTGAGTGCGGCTGCTGTGTGGCCGCCTGCGCCACCGCCCAGATGCGCGAAACTTTCGTGGGCGCCGTGGGCCTGAACAAGGTGGCTCGCTTTGCCCTGGACGACCGCGATTGCCGGGAGGTGGATGACTTCTACCACGTCATCGGTGACGAGGATGGGGTGTTCGGCTGCATGACCTTGCTGGGCTGCGCCGATACCTGCCCGAAGAACCTCAACCACCAGATGCAGATTGGCTACCTGCGGCGCAAGCTGGCGCTGCACCCTCGCATCCTGTAGCTGTGCCCACACCACCGGTGTCCCGCCCGTACTCGGAGGACACCGGTCCCCCCAAGCGATTAGATAGCTGCTCCTAAATAGGTTCCACGTTCGTGTGAGCCCAGAAGCCTCGGGCTTTGATCCGGCTCTTAGGAACTCGGGCCTAGATTGCCTTCGCCAAAGGTGGGGGGCAGCACAATTCGGAACAGTGATTTAGGCCGAGCCCTCCAGTGCGGTGAGCCAGACCGGGAGTGCCTCGCCCGGTAGGGGCACTGCCCCTCCTGTTTGTGACTGAATGTCCCCGCTGCGGGCATCATAGTGCCAGTAGTGATCCATCTGACTGTCCAGGCTGCTGTCGCAACTCTGCTCGCCGATCATCACGCCAAAGCAGTGATGGCCTCGCTGACGTTGGTGGCCAAGTTGCGCAAGCAGCTCTGTGGGCAGATCCGCCAGGACAAAATCGGAGATCAACACCAGGTCCCCCAGGGCGTAGTGGGGATCGGAGAGTCGGGCCAGCGCTGCCTCCAGGGCGGGCACCACGTCGGTGCCGCCGTGGAAACTTTGACACAGGAAGGTAACGAGGGCATCGGGGGTTTGTTGTAGATCCAGCTCGGCCAGCAGAGTAGAGAAGTTGATGAGGTAGCAGGCCCGGCCCTGGGCGAGGGCCCGGGTGGCCAGGCAGAGGGCGATCGCCTTGGCGGCCAGTTCTGGCGCGCCCTGCATCGACAGGCTGCTGTCGATGCACAGGATAAGCGGCCCCGGCTGCCGGGTGACGGTGCTGGCTTCCAGCCGCTGCACCGTGCGCCACTGCCACTGCTGTTGCCAGCCCCGGCGCTGATACTGGCTGAGGCGATGCTCCAGGTACTTGAGGTCAAACAGGGTTTCCAGCTCCGGATCGGCAAGCTGCGCCAGCTCCGCAGGCAACGCCAACGGCAGATCCCGCCCACACTCAACCCCGAACAGCGCCTCCGGCACCGCGGCATTGGCGCGATGGGCTGGCACCCGCTCCCGGACATCAACCGGGTGATACTCGGTCTGTTCGGCGGGACGTCGTTGCCGTCCTATCTGGTCACACAGTGCCAGGATCCCGGGGTTTCCCTCCAGGTACTCTGCCCAGCGAAGCAGCTCCACCGAGGCCTGCACCGTCGGGCGATCCTCACTGAAATCCACCAGGAATCCCGGGTCCAGCCCCATGGGTGAGAAGCGTCGGCTCAGGGCCAGAAGCTGCTCCAGCCAGGGGCGGAGCTGTGCCAGGTAGCGCTGTCGCAGCGCCTGTAACTGGGCCAGGCGCCAGTGTTGATGTTCCCCATCCAGTGCCCGTCGCCACTGGGTCAGCAGCAGGCGCACGAGGGCGGCCCGTTGGCGGGGTGCGTTACTCTGCTCCTGCCTCGCGACCCAGAACGCCCGGTTGTCCGGTAATCGACACTGCTGGCGAAAGTGCTGATAACTGCCGCTGGCGCATGCCAGTTCGACCTGCTCCGGCGGGGTCGACTCCAGCTCAGCAAGCTGCTGCTCCCACAGGGTGAAGGGGCTGGTCTCCGCCAGGATCTTCGCCGCTTGCGCCTCCAGCTTGGCCAGGGTCTGCGCCAGTTTGCGCTGCAGGCCAGGTGACTGGCGCAGTACGCTGGCGTAGTCGCTTAGCTCGCTTTCAAGGTGCAACATGGTGTGACCAGGCTCTGCAGGCTATCGCAACGTAACAGCGCCAGTTCAAGCGCTTCAATCTGCGCTTCCAGGCCGGTGAGTACCTGAGTTACCAGGGGGGCGGGTACGAAGGGCGTATGGGCTCGTGGGCGGTAGTCGTCCAGGAACGCGGCGGTGCTGTCGAGGCGTTCCATCAGTCTTTGGCGTTGCCGGGAAAGGGCATCGAGCAGGGTTGCCAGGGTTGCCTCATCCCGCTCCGGGCGAGGGTCACCTTTACGGTGAAGCAGGGGCGGCAGAAAGGGCTCCACATGGAAGCCGCTCTGTTCGAAACGCCCCTGCTCTTCATAGCGGATCTCCAAGATGCCGGACGGCTTAAAGCGGCACTGAACATTTTCCCGCAGCGGCCCCAGTGGGTCGAAGGGGTGAAAGGGGGTATCGCTGCTCATCTGGCTGCGATGAACATAGAAGTCGAAATGAACCGGATCACGACGGCGGTGCTCATGACGGGCGGTGGCCTGAACATAGAAAAATCCCCCCCTATCTGGGCGTGCCGCTCCCTCATTGGCGAAGAAGAATTGCTGGGGAAAAAACTCCACCGTATCGAAGACATCCTCCTCGAAGAAGAGCAGGCTGTGGAGCTGTTGCTCCAGGGCGTCAAGCTCCGAGTGACAGGCGGAGTGATCCTCCTGGGCCAGGGTGTCCACCACCAACTGCTGGATCGCCTCTCGTTGGCTCGGTTCCTGCCAGAGAACGTGGCGCAGCAGTAGCAGATCGCTGTAGTTGGTCTCTGCACGGCCACAGAGGTAGGCGGATGCCTTGAGAAGGGCTGCGGCCTGGTGCCAGCGCCGGTCCGATATGTAGAGATGGTCCGGCAGGGCGGCCTTGATACGGCGGATCGCCGCCAGGCTGTCCGGGCCGATCCGCACGGACGGGTATGCTTGCTGCCATCCTTGCCACTCATCCCGACGGATCGGCTGGTCAGGGGTGACGGGCCGATCCGCAGCGGGTTGGTTTAGGAGGGTGGCAAAATGGTCCCACTGCTGGGTGGGTTCGGTGACCAGGCGAACCAGAAAGCGGTCGTACAGGGCCTCCAGCCCCTGATCCGGCTCGGGCAGTTCGTTGGAAGCGGCCAACACCCCCATCAGAGGCACCGGCAGCATCTCTTCCCCATTACGAAAGCGCCTTTCATTGACCAAAGTCAGCAGGGTATTGAGGATGGCGGGACTGGACTTGAACAGCTCATCCAGGAAGGCTACTTCGGCGCTGGGCAGGTAGCCCTGGACCCGGCGCTCGTAGCGGTCGGCTTTCAGCGCCTGAATGGAGACTGGACCGAAGATCTCATCCGGGGTGCTGAACCGGTTCATCAGGAACTCGAAGTAGCTTGTTTGCTCGAAGGCGGCGGCCACGCGACGGGCCAGCAGGCTTTTGGCGGTGCCGGGAGGGCCGAACAGGAAACTGTGCTGGCCGGCGAGGGTGGCCAGCAGGGTCACCGCCAACGCTTCCTCCCGTTCATGCAGGCCTTGGCCGAGGCTTTGCAGCAGTGAAGTCAGGCGTTGTGTCAGGGGCACAGGCTATCTCCAGGGGGGGTGATGGAAAAGGTTGCAATGAAGAGGGGATGGGGGCACCCAATGCGCGGCATCAGGTCCCAGCTCAGAGTGTGAAATAGAGGACCACTCTGCGCCACAGCCACCCTGAGACCATGCTCTTCTGCTCATGAGTGGCAGGATAGAAGGCATTGCCCTCCTCCTGCTGTGAGCCTGGTGGCATTGTTGGGATCCTCTCGGTGGCAATCGGGTGAAGCGATCATTTTTGAGCTTTATAAAGCTAGGTTTACCGAGTCCGACTCCGGCAGGGGTCGGCAGGTGAAGCCGAATTTCGGGTTACTACTTCTAAGCGCCTGCCCCTTTTCCTGCAAGCTGTGCAACCGGCGGAAGCCCTTATGGGGACCGCCGACGATTCTTGCCCCACAGACCCCGTTACCCTTTCCATTTAATTGAACGGAAATCATTTTTTTTCTGGTGGGTGAATTCTGGTTTTGCAAAGTGGGGTGTCGCCGACTAGGTTGGTGATTGGCAGCTAAGCTGGCGACCAAGGAAAGGGTTGTGCTGCCCCATAGACGTTTAACAACGATTGAGGGAATTTCAGCATGACAAGAGTCACCACTTCATTGGGCTTATCCGCCCTGGCGCTGGCAATGTTCGCGGGCTCGGCAGCTGCCGACGAGGGATCGGCCCGTTACATCGTCAAATACCAGGCAGGCCAGGGGGCCGCCGTGCAGGCCGCCGTCGCGGCTCAGCAGGGTCAGGTAATGCGGGAACTCAGTGCCCGTCACGCCATCTCTGTTAGTTTGCCTCAGGGCCGCGCCGACGCTCTGGCCAGACACCCCCACGTGGAGTTTCTGGAGGAGGATGTAAAACGCTTCCCGATGGCGGAAACTACGCCCTATGGGGTTATCCAGGTTCAGGGGGATCAACTGGGCCTGAACGCCTCGGCCCCCACCAAAGTCTGTATTATCGACTCGGGCTATGACCTCGCCCACGAGGACCTGCTCAGTGCCGGGGTCGATGGCACCAATGATTCTGGTACCGGTAACTGGTTTACCGACGAGAACGGCCACGGTACCCATGTTGCGGGCACCATTGCGGCGGCCTCAAACAACGGGATCGGGGTGGTTGGCGTGGTGTCTGACCCGGGCCTGAATCTTCATATTATTAAGGTGTTCGGTGCCGATGGCTGGGCCTATTCCTCCGGCCTGGTGGCGGCCCTGGATGCCTGTAAGGCGGCCCGCGGTGCCAATGAAAATCTGGTGATCAACATGAGCCTCGGCGGAAGTCGCAAGAGCCGTTTCGAGGAGCAGGCGTTCGCTCAGGCGGACAGCGAGGGGATCCTCAGTGTTGCGGCGGCAGGTAACGATGGCACCACCCGAGACTCCTTCCCGGCCTCCTACGGTTCGGTGGTCTCCGTGGCCGCGATCGATGAGCAGAAACAGATTGCCAGCTTTTCACAGCAAAACGCACAGGTTGAGTTCTCTGGTCCTGGTGTGGCAGTCCTCTCTACGGTCCCCATGGGCACTGCCAGCGTGGCCAGCCTGACGGCAAACAATACCGATTATGCCGCTGAGGGGATGGAGGATTCCCCTTCCGGCTCGGCCAGCGGTGAAATGGTGGATTGTGGCTTGGGCGAGTCCGCCTGCGCCGCCGCAGGCGGTAAGGTCTGCTTGATTAGCCGCGGTAACATCTCCTTCGCTGATAAGGTTCTTAACTGTCAGGCCGGGGGTGGCAGCGCGGCGGTGATCTTCAACAACGAACCGGGGATGCTGTACGGCACCTTGGGAGGGGTGGCCACCAACATCCCGTCCGTTGGGATCAGCGATGTGGATGGGGCGACCCTGTTGCAGGCGCTCTCTTCCGGGGTGGTCAATGCGTCCGTCGATGTGGGAGCCGGCAACTACGCCTACTTCAACGGCACTTCCATGGCGACCCCCCATGTGGTGGCGGTCGCGGCCCTGGTTTGGAGCAACCACAGTAGCTGCAGCAATGTTGATATCCGTAATGCTCTGGCAGCAACCGCAGAAGATCTGGGTGCGACGGGCCGTGACAATGCCTATGGCTACGGCTTGGTCCAGGCGAAACTGGCCAGCGACTACCTGACCACTTATGGCTGTGCCGGTGATGGCAGCAATGGGGGTGACGGTGGTAATGGCGGCGGTGGCGGTGGCGGCAAGGGCAAGCCGAAGCGCCTCTAAAGCTGAAACTGACACCCAGTAAAAATAAAAAACCGGCCTGATGGCCGGTTTTTTATTGTCTCGAGGCGACGATTAACGCTCCGCTTCGAGTTTCTTCTCCAGGTAGTGGATGTTGGTGCCACCGTTCTGGAAGTTCTCATCGTCCATGATCCGCTGCTGCAGCGGAACGTTACACTTGATCCCGTCCACCACTAGCTCGCGCAGGGCGTTGCGCATCCGGGCGATGGCGATGCCGCGATTCTCTCCATAAGTGATCAGCTTGCCGATCATGGAGTCGTAGTGCGGCGGCACTGTGTAGCCCGCATAGATATGGGAGTCCCAGCGGATCCCCATACCACCGGGCGGGTGGAAGTGCTCGATCTTACCCGGAGAGGGCATGAAGGTTTCCGGGTCTTCGGCGTTGATGCGGCACTCGATGGCATGGCCACGTAGATGAACGTCATCCTGGGTAATGGAGAGGGGCTGACCTGCGGCGATCCTCAGCTGCTCCTTGATCAGGTCGACCCCTGTCACCATCTCGGTGACGGGATGCTCCACCTGGATCCGGGTATTCATTTCGATGAAGTAGAATTCGCCGTTCTCGTAGAGGAACTCGAAGGTTCCCGCACCGCGGTAGCCGATCTCAACGCAGGCGCGGGCACAACGTTCACCGATAAACTTGCGCATTTCGGTGCTGATCCCCGGCGCCGGGGCTTCCTCGACCACTTTCTGATGGCGACGCTGCATGGAGCAGTCCCGCTCACCGAGATGGATGGCATTGCCCTGCCCGTCTGCCAGAACCTGAACTTCGACGTGACGGGGGTTTTCCAGGAATTTCTCCATGTACACCACGGAGTTGCCGAAGAAGCTTCCCGCTTCGGACTGGGTCACGCTGATCGCTTCAAGCAGCTCGCTCTCTTTGCGAACCACCCGCATACCGCGACCGCCGCCGCCACCGGCTGCCTTGATGATCACCGGGTAGCCGATGCGCTTGGCGATCTGCAGGTTGCGCTGGTTGTCGTCGGTCAGGGGACCGTCAGAGCCGGGAACGCAGGGTACGCCAGCTTTTTTCATCGCTTCGATGGCGGATACCTTGTCGCCCATGAGGCGGATGGTCTCCGCTTTCGGGCCGATGAAGATAAAGCCACTTTTCTCGACCTGCTCGGCAAAGTCGGCGTTTTCCGACAGGAAGCCGTAGCCGGGGTGGATGGCGATGGCATCGGTGACCTCGGCAGCGGCGATCAGGGAGGGAACATTAAGGTAGCTCTCCGTTGCCGGCGCGTTGCCGATGCAGATGGTTTCATCCGCCAATAGGACATGTTTAAGGTCGCGGTCGGCGGTGGAGTGCACCGCCACGGTTTTGATCCCAAGTTCGCGGCAAGCGCGAAGGATCCGCAAGGCTATCTCGCCACGGTTGGCGATCACCACTTTATCCAACATGAGGCGCTTCCTTACTCAATGATGAACAGCGGCTCGTCAAACTCCACCGGGGAGCCGTTTTCCGCCAGGACCGCTTTTACTACGCCGGACTTGTCCGCTTCGATCTGGTTCATCATCTTCATTGCTTCGATGATGCAGAGGGTGTCGCCTGCATTGACGGTGTCGCCCACCTCAACGAACGGCTTGGCGCCCGGGGTCGGGGCACGGTAGAAGCTACCAACCATGGGGGACTTCACCTGGTGGCCATTGACGACCGGGGCCGCGTCATCGCTGGCCGGTGCAGCGGGGGTGGAGGCCGGAGCTGCGGGCGCCGGTGCAGCGGCGGCCGGTGCTGGGAGGGCGTAGCTCATCGGCATGGGGGCCGCCGCATGGGTGCTGGCGATACGCACGCTCTCCTCACCCTCGGTGATCTCCAGCTCGGCGATACCGGATTCCTGTACCAGTTCGATCAGTTTCTTAATTTTGCGAATGTCCATAATGGCGCTTAATCCTGTTGCTCAGTGTGAGGTTGTTGCAAATAGTGTTTGGCCGCGTCCAGGGCGAAGTGATAGCCCTGGGCGCCCAGTCCGCAGATCACGCCCTGCGCCACATCCGAAAAGTAGGAGTGGTGGCGGAAGGGTTCCCGGGCGTGCACGTTGGATAGGTGAATCTCGATAAAGGGGATGGCCACCGCCAGCAGCGCGTCCCGAAGGGCAACGCTGGTATGGGTAAAGGCAGCGGGGTTGATCAGGACAAAGTCAGCATCGCTCTTGTGGAGAGTGTCGATCAGCTCCGCTTCGCTGTTGCTCTGCGTGTGCGTGAGGGTTAACCCGGCACGCTCGGCTTCGCTGCGCAGCCCTTCAACGATCTCGTCCAAGGTCTGATGGCCGTAGTGACCCGGCTCTCGCCGCCCCAGCAGGTTGAGGTTCGGCCCATTGAGCAGCAGAATTTTCGCTTTGTCAGCCATCGTGTCTCCATCCCCATTAAACCGGAGGCGAAAAGTCGGCATCTTATCTCTTCTAAGAAAAAACGCCGGCTAGGCAGCCGGTTTATGATTTGTGGAGCCATTATAACGACATCAAAGGATTTGGCAGCAGTTTACTGGTCTAATCTCTGCTCAATCGCCGCAATCTTCACTCGTCACGGGTTTGCCGCCGCAGGACCTTGGTTTGGCCGTGGCGCTTCTTGCTGTCGACTCGCCGACGCTGGGAGGCCTTGGTGGGCTTGGTAGCTATCCGTTTTTTGCGCACCACCATCACCTGCTCGATCATCGCTTTCAGCCTCGCCAGGGCGTCCTGACGGTTCATCTCCTGGGAGCGGTATTGCTGCGCCTTGATGATGATTTTTCCCCCCGCGGTGAGGTTGGGATGGGGGCGTTGCAGCAGGCGCTGCTGGTAGATCTCTGGCAGCGAGGAGGCGCGGATGTCAAAAATCAGCTGGATAGCACTGCTGGTCTTGTTCACATGCTGACCGCCGGGACCGCTGGCCCGGATCATCTGGAATTCGAGTTCATGGGCGGGAATGGTAACCCGCTGGGATAGTGTGAGCATGTCGCCATGGTAGCGCCAATGGGGGCTAAATTCATCCGTGGGTTACTGGCTAAGCAGGGCACCCAAAGCCTCGTCGCCAATATAGGTGTCGAAATCCACCGATTTGCCATCTTTTATCAGGTCGATAACCGGGCGGCGCGCATAGCGTTTGGCATCTTCGAGTTTGGTTGGCAGCTTTGCCTGCACCTGATACTTCCCCTGGGCCTTGGCATGAAACACCAGGTAGAAGGGGCGGGACACCACCAATTCATGAAACTCCTTGTGGAAAAGGAAGGGGTTGATGTAACGCAGCGCGACCACCTGCTTGCCTTCTGTCAACGAGAGGCGCTCACTGTGGGGGGAAACTTGGGTGCCATTGAGGGAGGTGGCGTAGAACCCTTTGGGCAGATAGAGGTCGGCGCTCAGGGCCCAAAGCGGCACAAAGCACAGCGACAGGAACAGGGCACAACGGGTTACTCCGGTCATCAGCTCTCCTTTTCCACCGAGGGGGGGGCCACGCCTCCCCCGAGTATAGCCCCCCTCGGTTGGAGGGCTGATGTGCTTCAGATTGAAGCCGGGTAATGGGCGAAGACGGCAACTTGTTTTTACCTGTACGTAACAAATCATGTAACAAATCATGTGTTATTAATTGTGAGTGTGGTTCAGGGGGCGCCCTTTAAGCGGCTTTAGGAGTGAATTTGAACTGCATATTTAGTCCATTTATCCCGATAAAAACTGCGATCTATCTCTTCGGAGATTTACTTTTCTGGTGGAGAAGAAGGGAGAAAAGTTTAAAACCTCGCGATCCCTCTACAAGATGAACTGAATTTAACTAAGTTGTTCTTTTATAGATATTTGGCGGTGTTTTTATCCCTTTACGGCTGTACGCCAGAGTGTGCAGATCGCCTCGGGAAAGGGGCTGGAGGGGCAATGGGGCGATGATATTTCCTCGTCATCAGCAAAAATTTATTGATGAAAAATGCATTCATTGCTTTCGCTTGCGAGTGTATTGTTGCTCCGTGTTAATACCGCGAGTAGGATGATAACCGGGTGTTAACAAAGGAGAGTCCCCATGAAAATTAAATGTGTCGTACTAACGTCAGCTGTCATTGCGTTTTCCGCGGTGGCCAATACTCCAATCACGCGTGAGATGGATCGTCCCTACGTTTCTCAAAACCTGTACCAGGGGGCTGAACTGGCCGCCAAGCAGGAGGAGATGCGCGAACTGGGTGTCCAGTTGAACAGCCGTGAAGGCAGCCCTGAGGTGCTGGCTCAACACGTTGTGGTTGATCCCAAACCGCTGGATCAGCAGGTTCGCGAGGCCAGGGCCCGCGGCGTCTACAAAGGCAGCAAGTGATCCCCGGTATCCGGCCGGTTTCATCACAAGCTCTGCAAAGGTAAACGCCAAAGTGGCGTTTGATCGAAGCCCCGTCGATGTACGGGGCTTTCCTTTTTTCCGGCATGATACCCTTGCAGCCCTGCCCTCAGGGACTCAATGCCCGTTGTTCAAGCAAACTGGAGGAGATCAGGATGTCTCAGCTGCAACTGCTGGCCGGAGCCGAAGCCGCGGCGCAGATCCGCCAACACGGCTTGGTGCCCGAGCTTTTTGACCGGGTGATTGCTGCCAGCGGCGGTCCCAAGTGGCTGCCACTGGCCCAGTTGGATCGCCATCTGCTCTACCGGTTCTTTCCTGGCCAGCAGTCGCTCTCCCTGCTGGGAACCTCCTCCGGTGCCTGGCGCTGTGCAATGATGTGTCACCCCGATGGAGATCAAGCCCATCAGCGGCTGGAGCGCGGCTACATTCACCAACGCTACGAGACCCGCCCGACCCCCGCCGAGGTCGATGAGCAGTGCCATGGATTGCTGGCGGATGCGGTCGATGGTGATGGCCCGGCGCTGCTGGCTAACCCCCATCGGCGCCTGAATATGATCCTGTGCCGGGGGCGCCACCTCAGCGGTAGCGATTCCCGAGCGCTGCAGGTGCTGGGTTTGGGTGGAACGGCTCTGGGGAACCTGGTCAGTCGCAAAGCCCTGCCGCTGTTTTGGCAGCGCTGGCTGCTCAGTGTGGACGCGGAGACCCCCTTTGCACCGATGCGGGATCTGCCAACGAAAAGGGCGCGTCTAAACCAGGCCAACCTGATGCCCGCGCTGCTTGCCACCGGCAGCATCCCCCTGGTGCTTTCCGGTGTGACGTCGCCACCGGGTCTCCCGGCCGGACGGTACTTTGATGGTGGGATTACCGACTATCACCTGGATCTCCCCTCGCTGCGAACCGGTGGTCTGACGCTCTATCCTCACTTCTACTCCCAGGCTACGCCTGGCTGGTTTGATAAGAAACTGGCCTGGCGTCGGGCTGATCGGAATTTCTCCAGGGTGGTGATGTTGGCGCCCAGTGATCAGTTTGTGGCCCATCTGCCCGGGGCGAAACTGCCGGATCGGACCGACTTCTCCCGCTACGACAGTGAAACCCGGATCCGGCTCTGGGAAGCCGCGGTGGCCCAGGGTGCTGCCCTGGTGTCAGCGTTTGAGCAACTAAGGACAGATCCCCTTCGGTACCTGCGTTCGATTTAGCCGATGAGGGTAACCGGGCGCGCCAGATGGATAACCGATGATGATAATGGTTATCATTACCTTGTCTGTTCGGGAGAAATTTACGATGTTGAAGACCACAACCTTTGCCCTGATGCACTTTTCTATCGCGTTTTCGCTGGCGTACTTGATCACCGGCAGCCTGGTGATCGGTGGGTTATTGGCCTTGATTGAGCCTATGGTGAATACCTTAGGCTACGTGCTCCATGAGCGGCTCTGGGCCCGCTTCGGGCACGAAGATTCGGCCATGGCTCAGCGATGAGCGCGTTGCGACGGGACAGTTAAAGGCAGATCTTCCTGGGCTAAGCTCGTGGTCTACACTCGAAAGAGTGGCGAAAACCAAGCTTTTCTCACTCACAATCCGAACAACCCAAGGTGTTTACCACCGCTGTAGCAGGAGGCTCTATGAGCGACATAGAGACTGCGCTGCTCCCCATCGAGGCACCGGTGTTGCCAAAGGGGCGAAAGGAGCTGCGTATCGTTACTCCCGGGCAGCTAAGGATGGTAGCCAACTCACTCAAGGATGAGAATGTGTGGCTGGTCGCGTGCATGAATCGCGATGGGTCGGACATGCCCTGTTACCCTTTAGCCACCCAGGTTCGGGTGGTGGATTTCCATCAGCTGGATGATGACACCCTGGCCATCGTGGTCGAAGGGGTGCAAAAAGTGCGCATCGATGAGGCTTGGGCCGACCATGATGGAGTTTGGCGGGGGCGAGTATTTCCCCTACCAAACTGGCCATCCCGTCCCCTCGGAGACAATTACGCCATGTTAGGGCAGGCGTTACAACGGCTTTACGAAGCTCAGCCTGCCCTGGCGGATCTCTATCCCGAACCCGAGTTGAATGACGCCTGCTGGGTCAGTCAGCGCTGGTTGGAAGTGCTGCCTTTGATTGAGAAGGACAAGCAGATGCTGATGGGACAGCCGGATTGCCGTAAGACGATGCAGTACGTGATGTCTCTGATCCGCTCTCACGGTGTGGCAAATGAGGGCTGAGTTCCAGCACCTGCTCCGCGACACCGGTGCCGGCAGCTTCGTAGATGTTGTAGACGCGGTGGACTCCAAGCTCGTAAAGGGCTTCCTCCTCCTCCGGCCAACGTGATACCGCGGCAATCTGGCCGTGGAACTGGATCTGCGCTAACTGCTCGGCCGTAAAGGTATTTCCGTGGTGGTGCGGCATCGCCAGGATCGCCAGTTCGATGTTGCTGTCGTGTTCCACCTTGTCCCAGAAGTCACTGTCCGTGGCATCCCCAAGAACCACATTACGGCCCGCCTGACGGTGGTGCTCCACCGCCTCCTGTTTGTGATCGATCCCCAGGATCCTGTCCCCGTAATGTTGCCTCAGGTCGTCATAAGCACCGGAGCCGATCCGGCCCATGCCGATGATCAGTACCCGTGGCTGCCCCAGCCGGATAGGTCGCTCCTCCGGGTGCAGCAGCTGCCGTTCCAGGCCACTGAGTCGAATTTTGACCCTCTGGTAAAGCGCCTGGCTTCGGGCAGAGAGGGGGGCGCTGAGGATAAAGCTGAAGGTGACCGCGAGGGCCATCACCCTAAGCCAACTGGCGTCCATGCTACCGGTGGCGATGGCGGCGGTCATGACGATAAGACCAAATTCGGAGAAGTTACCCAGGGTCAGAGTGGCCATGATGGCGCTGCGCAGGCGCAGACGAAAACGGGTCAGCAGGGCCAGGAACAGCGCGCTTTTGACCGGCAGCAGCAGAGTCAGCGCCAGGGCCGCCACGATCTCCGCCCCGTTGGGCAACCCCTGCTGACCGATAGTGAGGAAAAAGGCCACCAAGAAGAGCTCCTTAAACAGGAACAGGGACTTGGACAGTTCGTTTGCCTTGGGGTGGCTGGCCAGCAAGAGCCCCATCACCAAGGCACCCAGGTCGGGCTTGAGTCCCACCAGTTCAAACAGTGCGGCACCCGGAGCAAGAGTCATCGCCAGGCCAAACAGCACCAGAACCTCGCCGTGCCCGGCGCGATCGAGCAGCCTAAACAGCAGCGGGCGGCATAGCGGTAGCAGCAAGAGGCCCAGTGCCCAGACCGAGGGCAGGGCCCCCTTACTGATGGTCAGATAGAGTACGGCGAACAGATCCTGCATGATAAGGATCCCGATGGCGGTGCGACCGTAGAGGGATTGGGTGTCCCCCCGCTCCTCCAGAACCTTGATGGCAAACACCGTACTTGAGAAGCTCAGGGCAAACCCCAGGGTCAGCACCTGTGCCAGCGGCAGGGCGGCAAAAAGGCCGATTCCCAGAAGCCCCAGCAACTTGATGGCGGCCGCAGCGATCACCACCGTGAGGATCAGGTGAAGACTGGCACCGCCCCAGACTTCGGTTCGGATGAGGCTACGCAGATCCAGCTTGAGGCCGATGGCAAACAGCAGCAGCAGTACCCCAAGATCGGCGATGGGCTCCAGCACCGGCAGTGCTTCGATTCCCGCCCCGTAGAGGGCAAAACCGGCCAGCAGGTAACCGATCAGTGGTGGAAACCCGATTAGGGTAACTAGGACGGCCAACATCAGCGGCAGCAGTAACAGCAGGGGATCCATCATGGAGCAACATTCCTTTTTGGGGGCATCGGGGGCGGCGACATTCTACCAGTTTGCCGGGCTACGGGGAGGCCACACCAGGGTGGTTTTTTCCGCCTCGGCCGGTCCGCGGGTTGTCCGTGTCAGCGTGACGGCGAGGCCCGAGCCGAATTGCCGGTCAGCAGAGAGGCTCCTTTTCAGATGGAGAAGCAAAAAAACGCCCGCAGTGGCGGACGTTTTTTATTGGGCAAGCGGATAATTACTGCTTCAGCACCCTATCCAAGTGCTCGGCAAAGGGGCGTGGGCCCATGAAGCCGGTGACCCTGAGCTGGCTCAGCTCGTTGCCTTCGGGGGAGAAGAACAGCAGGGTGGGAAGGCCCAGTACCCGGTAGCTTTCCAGCAGCTCGATATCCTGGACATCGTTGGCGGTGACATCCGCCTGCAGCAGCACCATGTTGTCCGTGCGCTCACGCACCTCCGACTTGGGGAAGGTCTTATGTTCGAACTCTTTACAGGCCACGCACCAGTCGGCGTAGAGATCCAGCATCACCGCCTTCCCTTCGGCGTTGGCCTTGGCGACCTCGCGGTTCAGATCGTCCAGGCTCTTGATGTAAACAAACTCAACCTGGTGTGCTGATTCCTGCTCCATCACCGCGTGAAGGCCGTAGGAGACGCTGCCGAGCAACCCGAGGGAGAGCAGGACGGTGCGAGCCATCTTGAGCCAGCTGAACGCCGTTTTTTTGTTGGCCAGCAGCAGGTAGGCCGCCAGAGCAACGCCCCAGAGTGCCCACAACAGATCCAGCACCATACCGGCGTAGAGGCGGTCCAGCATCATCAGGGCGACGGCGATCATCAGGAAGCCAAACACATGCTTGATGGTTTCCATCCAGGGCCCGGCTTTGGGCAGGAGCTTACCGCCGGAGGTGCCCAGCATCAGCAGGGGTAGGCCCATTCCCATGGAGAGGGCGTAAAGCGCCGCGCCGCCAAGCAGGGTGTCGCCACTTTGCGCCACGTAGATCAGCGCGCCGGAGAGGGGTGCCGTGGTGCAGGGGGAAGCCACCAGGCCTGAGATTAGCCCCATGATGAATACTCCCGCGAAGGAGCCGCCACGTTGCTGGTTCTGGGCCTGGTTGAGTCGGTTCTGCAGGGCCGCAGGCAGCTGCAGGTTATAGAGACCGAACATCGACAGGGAGAGCACCACGAAGAGCACCGCCAGGCTTATCAAAACCGCCGGACTTTGCAACGCCGCCTGGTACTTGACCCCGGCAGAGGCCACCACCAGTCCCAGCAGGGTGTAGGTCAGTGCCATGCCCTGGACATAGGTAAAGGAGAGGGCGAACGCCTTGGAGGTGGTGAGCTTACCTTGTCCACCGATGATGGAGGTGAGGATCGGGTACATGGGGAAGACACAGGGGGTGAATGCCAGCAGTACACCGAGTCCAAGGAAGGTGGCCAAGGTCAGCCACAGGGAGTCACCGGCCAGCATAGCGGCCAGGCCGTCCTGCTGGGTCTGGGCCCCCTCGATGGAGGAGCCGGTCGGGGTCTGCGCTGTCAGGCCACTGTTCTTGGCAACAGCATTGAGAAACACGGTTTTCTTGGTGGGGGGATAACAGAGGATCCCATCGAGACAACCCTGATAGGTGACGGTCACGGTGGCGTCATCGCTGGCCTGGAGAATGGGCAGCGTCACAGTTACCTGGTCGAAGTAGACCGGTTGGTCGCCGAACCAGTCATCGAAGTGGTTCTGTGGGGTGGGGTACAGGGGCTCCCCAAGTACGACCTCTCCCTCGGTCTCAAAGCTGAATTTCTCCTGGTAGAGGTAGTAGTCCTTACCGGCCATGGCCCAGGAGAGTTCGAGCCGATTATCCTGCTGACCGAAGTCAAAGGTGTAGGCTTCCTCTACAGGCAGCACCTGTGGCTCCTGTTTCAGGAAGGAGAAGTTGGCGAAGGCGTGGCCACTGGCCAGCAGCATCAGCAAAAAAGGTAACAGTCTTTTCATGTTGTAAGGTTTTGCTTAATCCATTCCATATACGCTTGATGACCCCAAACAGTGGGCACCGCAATGATCTCCGGCACCTCGTAGGGATGATGCTGCAGGATACAGCGTTCCAGTTCGACCAGGCTGCTTTGCTGGGTTTTGATCAGCAGTTGGCACTCCTGGTCTTCACAAACTGAGCCCTGCCACCGGTACAGAGAGGTGATCCCGGGTACCAGATTAACGCAGGCGGCCAGGTGTTGGCTCAGCAGGATCCTGCCAGGTCCTTGCCACGCTGTTCAGTGGGGCAGGTGCAGAGGACTACCACGGCGTCGCCGTCGTTGCTCAATGTTGTCATACCGAATCGCTCGTGCTTCCTGTTTGCGATAGAGGACAGGGTACGGGATTGTGGGCGCGACTGCACAGTTTGCCTGCGCAAAACATGAGCCTGGCTTGAAATCTGACCCTTGCGGCCCCAGCTTGGTTTCATTCGCGCCGATGAATTTGTGAGGTTGTCTTGTTCTTTCCCCTGTTTTTGCTCTTCGTCGTGGTGCCCGTTGCCGAGATCTATGTGCTGGTCAGCGTGGGATCGGTACTGGGGGCTTTTAATACCATTGCCCTGGTTCTGCTGACGGCCCTGCTGGGGGCGTCATTGGTGCGCAGCCAGGGGCTGGCCACCCTGATGGATGTTCAGCAGCGTCTCTCCCGTGGCGAGATGCCGGGCCAGCAGATCATCGAGGCGATGCTGCTTGCCCTGGCCGGTGTGCTGCTGGTGACGCCGGGATTCGTGACCGACTTCTTCGGTCTGTTGATCCTCACTCCGGTGACCCGTGCCCCCATTGCCCGTTACGTGATGACCCACATGCAGGTGCGCATGGTAGCGAGGGGCGCGGGCGGATTTGAACCCCGTCGCCCTGGCGACGCCCAATCCGGTAACACCATCGAGGGAGACTTTGAGCGTAAGGACTGAGTGACACCGACCCGTTGGCCCCGGCTCTTGGGAATCAGGTCCGAGATCCTCGTTCCTAAGAGCGCTGTGCCTCACAGCGCCCAGTAATTTCCAAGGTAGACGGAGTGAATCACAATTCAGAGCCGTTATTTAGTGTGAAGCTCTGGGGAGCGGGGCCCATTGCGGGGATAACCACGACAGAGGAAAAAACGGGGCCGATTGGCCCCGTTTTGCTGTGTATCCGCGGTTTCGGGCTTGGCCCCGGCATCAGGCGGGGGCGGATCGAACACCTAAAAAACCGGTCAGTACGCCGCTTCCGGCCGGGGGCGCAGGGCGATAAAGGCCAGCAGCGCCATCAGGGCCAGCGCCAACCAGAGGCCAAAGGCGGTGGTGGCCATCAGGTAGCCCAGGACGGTCGCGCTGCCCACCCCGATCAACCCCGGGACCATAAAGCTGTGGTTGAACACGTACTTTCCGATCCGGGTGGTGCCGGAACGATCAAAGTTGATGGCAGCCAGATCGCTCGGGTAGAAGCAGAAGACGAAGTAGGCGTAACAGGCAGGCAGGACACCGATCAATACGTCGGTGGGCAGCCCCAGGGTAAAGCCCATCGGCAACATCACCGTCAGGGTGGCCGCCTGGCTTTTCAGGAAGATGGAGACGGCGAACATCGCCAGGGCGAAGGTCCAGGGGGCGGCCTGCACCATGTCGCCCACCTGCGCCAGGATCATTACCTTGTGTGTCGCCACAATGGTGTCGGAGAACCAGGCGATACCAAACACGGTGATTACCGCGGTCATGCCCGCCTTGAAGACACTGGCTTCGGGAATGGCTGCGGCCTTGATCTTGGTACTCAACAGGATCAAGGCACCCACGGTCAGCATCATGAACTGGATTGCCACCGACATCGACAGCGGCTTGCCGTTGTCCATGGCGGGCAGCAGGGAGGGAAAGAGGGCCACCAGAACGATGGCAGCGATCCCGGCGATAAACACGGCCAAACCGACTTTGGCGGTGCGGTTCACCTCGGCATTGAGGGTGGTGGTGCGATCGCCCTCGATGCGGGCACGCTGCTCCGGATCCGCCAGGCGGGCCTGGAACTCGGGATCTTCTGCCAAATCCTTGCCGCGACGCACACTCCAGGTGGCGGCCAGCAGCATGCCGAGGAAGGTGGCGGGGATGGTGACCGTGAGGATCTCCATCAGGCTAAGGTTCACATCGTTGCTGGCGGCATTGGCCAGGACAACGGCGGCGGCCGCGGCGATGGGGCTGGCGGTGATCCCCATCTGTGAGGCAACCGAGGCGATGGCCATCGGCCGCTCCGGGCGGATCCCCTTGCCGTAGGCTACGTCGTAGATCACCGGCAGCAGCGGGTAGACCGAGTGACCGGTACCCACCAGGGTGGTCAGCGACCAGGTGCAGATGGGGGCCAGGTAAACCACCTTCTCAGGCCGTTTGCGCAGTAAACGCTCTGCCGCCTGCACCAGCAGGTTGAGGCCACCGGTAACCTCCAGTGCGGCGGAGGCCGCGACCACCGCCAGGATGATCATCATCACGCTGACCGGCGGTGACCCCGGGACCAGACCGAAGACGAACGCCAGGATGGAGACCCCCAGTCCCCCCAAAAGTCCGAGGGCCATGCCGCCGAAGCGGATCCCCACAAGAATGATCCCCAAAAGCAGGGCAAAATGGATCCAGAACATCCTCTTCCTCAATCTCTTTGTGAATGGCCCTGCGGGCCTGAAATGCATGCACGGGTAAACTAGCCGCTGCGGTATTTTCGCGGTGTGCGCCGAGTCACAAATCGGGTTGGTGGCGGGAGCTTTTTCTCAAGTGGGCGATGGCCGCTGTGCGTTACATCAATACCTTGGGTGGCCAAACCGCTTTGGCCCGGAGTGGACTGACGGTGGGGGCTGCGCGGGTTGGGGTTGTTCGAAGGGGCTTCTGGGTCAGCGCAGCGGGCGCAGGAAGCGAGCGAGCGGGCGTTGCTCGGTCGTCTCGCTCAGCGAGCCCAGGTGGTGGCGGGCCAGCAGGTAGCTGCCCAGCCCCAGCAGGGTGTTGGCCAGGGCAACCCCGATAAACAGGCCCTCGGCGCCGTTCAGGTAGGCCCCGAGCCAGGCGCCCGGCAGCAGCACCGACAGGCGCAGGATGTTCAGCAGCAAGGCTGGTAGGGGCTGACTCATGGCGTTGAGGGAGATCGCGAGCAGGATCACCACCGCCAGGGCGCCGTAACCCAAGGGCACCCAGAGCAGGAACTGCTCGAGGTAGTGGTGGGTCTGGGGATCGGTGGCAAAGATTGACGCCAGGGGCTCGTTGCCGAGCCAGAGCAGGCCGTAGATCCCCAGTTGTACCAGCACAATGGCGTGGATACTGCCCAACAGCGCTTTGTAGGCCCTATCCTGCCGCCCCGCCCCGAGATTCTGTGCCAGGAAGGGCGCCAGTGCACCGCAGAGGGCGGTGACGCCGATCAGCAGAAAAGACTCAATTCGGATGGCGGCGCCAAAGGCCGCGACCGCGTGAGTATCGATCCTCGCCAGCAGGGCGATGAGAACCGCATTGGCTAGGGGGTTGAGCAGGTTGGAGAGCGTGGCCGGCCGGGCAATATGCAGCAGCGAGCGCCAGTGGCTGCGCAGCCGTGCCGCGCAGGGGCGGGTGATCAATCGATGGCGAACCGCGAGCAGGTACGCGGCTACCAGGAAGCTGAGACTCCAGGCCAGCACGGTGGCCAGGGCCGCCCCTTTGAGCCCCATGGCGGGGATAGGGCCGAGGCCAAACATCAGGATGGGGTCCAGCACCGCGTTGAGCAGCGCCACCAGCACCGTCACCAGGGCTGGGGTAAAGGTGTTACCGGTGGCGCGGATCGCCTGGTTGCCGACGATGGGCAGCACTAGCAGGCCTACCCCCCAGTACCAGATGGTCATGTACTCCTGGGCCAGGGGCAAGAGGCGTTCTGTCCCCCCCAGCAGGCGGAAAAGGCTCTCCTGGGTGAGCAGACCACCAAGGCCCACGGCGGTGACGACCACCAGGGCCAGCAACAGGCCGTGGCTGACAAATTGCTGCGCTTCTTCTCTTTTACCCCGGCCCAACAGTCTCCCCAGTGGCACCGCCATACCGGTGCCCAGTCCCAGCGCGATGGAGATCACCATCAGCGTGGGGGCCAGGGTCAGGCCGAAGGCGGCCAGGGGTTCAGTGCCGAGCCGGGAGATGAAGTAGGCATCGGTCAGTTGAAAGGCGATGAGGCTGAGTACCGCCAGAAGGTTGGGCAGGGTCAGGCGCAGCAGGGTGCGGGTGATGCTGCCATGCAGCAGATCCAGCTCTTTTCCCATTGACACCTCTACGACTCGTGTACTGCCCGGCGGCAATGAAACATCGCCATGCTTTGTGGCTCCTTGGCGGAGCAAAACCCCGGCATGTTAGCAATCCAGGGGGGGGGCGGCAAAAGATATCGCCGCCGTTTAGGCGGCTCGCGTCGATGCCCCTGGGAGAAAAATTTTTTTGTGTTGCCCCTTGTTTTTGTCCGGGGCCGATCCCCATATACCCAATCAGTTGGCAGCTAACTGCCCAACCCGTTGGTTTAAAGAAAAAACACGGAACCGTTCTTAGGAGAGATTACAGATGAAAATCCGTCCGTTGCACGATCGCGTTATCGTTAAGCGCACCGAAGTTGAATCCAAGTCCGCTGGCGGCATCGTTCTGACCGGCAGCGCGGCAGAAAAGTCCACCCGTGGCGAAGTGGTCGCCGTGGGCAATGGCCGCATTCTGGACAATGGCGATGTTAAAGCCCTGGATGTCAAAGTGGGCGATATCGTGATCTTTAACGAAGGCTACGGCGTCAAGACCGAGAAGGTGGATGGCGTCGAGATGCTGATCATGTCCGAGTCCGACATCCTGGCAATCGTTGAATAATCTGTACTGCATTCTTTAGAAGGAACAAACAATGGCAGCTAAAGACGTAAAATTTGGTAACGACGCTCGCGTAAAAATGCTCAAGGGTGTGAACATCCTGGCGGATGCCGTGAAGGTGACACTGGGCCCGAAAGGTCGCAACGTCGTTCTGGATAAATCCTTCGGTGCCCCGACCATCACCAAAGATGGGGTTTCCGTGGCCAAGGAGATCGAACTGGAAGACAAGTTCGAGAACATGGGCGCCCAGATGGTCAAAGAGGTGGCTTCCAAGGCCAACGACGAAGCCGGTGACGGTACGACCACTGCGACCGTGCTGGCCCAGTCCATCGTCAATGAAGGCCTCAAGGCGGTTGCCGCTGGCATGAATCCGATGGACCTGAAGCGCGGCATCGATAAAGCCGTGATCGCTGCCGTCGAGGAGCTGAAGTCCCTGGCGGTTCCCTGTGCCGATTCCAAGGCGATTGCCCAGGTAGGGACCATCTCTGCCAACTCCGACACCTCCATCGGTGAGATCATCGCCACCGCGATGGAGAAAGTGGGTCAGGAGGGTGTGATCACCGTCGAGGAAGGTCAGGCCCTGGAGAACGAGCTGGACGTGGTTGAAGGGATGCAGTTCGACCGCGGTTACCTCTCTCCCTACTTCATCAACAATGCCGAAAATGGCACTGTCGAGCTGGACTCCCCCTTCATCCTGCTGGTGGATAAGAAGGTGTCCAACATCCGCGAACTGCTGCCGATCCTGGAAGGCCTGACCAAAGCGGGCAAACCCCTGCTGATCGTGGCTGAGGACGTGGAAGGCGAAGCCCTGGCGACTCTGGTTGTGAACAACATGCGCGGCATCGTTAAAGTGGCTGCCGTTAAGGCCCCGGGCTTCGGCGACCGTCGTAAGGCGATGCTGCAGGATATCGCCATCCTGACCGGCGGCACCGTGATCTCTGAGGAGATCGGCCTGGAGCTGGAGAAAGCCACCCTGGAAGATCTGGGTAGCGCCAAGCGCGTGGTGATCACCAAAGACAACACCACCATCATCGACGGTATCGGTGAAGAGGAGCAGATCAAAGGCCGCGTGGCCCAGATCAAACAGCAGATTGAAGAGTCCAGCTCCGACTACGACAAAGAGAAGCTGCAGGAGCGCATGGCCAAGCTGGCCGGCGGTGTTGCTGTGATCAAGGTGGGTGCTGCCACCGAAGTCGAGATGAAAGAGAAGAAAGCCCGGGTTGAAGATGCCCTGCACGCGACCCGTGCTGCGGTGGAAGAGGGCGTTGTGGCCGGCGGTGGTACCGCCCTGGTTCGTGTCGCTGCCAAGATCGCTGATCTGACCGGTGACAACGAAGACCAGAACGTGGGCATCAAGCTGGCCCTGCGTGCGATGGAATCGCCCCTGCGCCAGATCGCCTACAACGCCGGCGTTGAGTCCTCCGTGATCGCCAACCAGGTTCGTGACGGCTCCGGTAACTTCGGTTACAACGCCGGCAACGGCCAGTTCGGTGACATGCTGGAGATGGGTATCCTGGATCCGACCAAGGTGACCCGTTCTGCCCTGCAGTTCGCCGCTTCCGTGGCTGGCCTGATGATCACCACCGAAGCCATGGTGACCGATCTGCCGAAGGACGAAGCTGCTGCTCCTGACATGGGTGGCATGGGCGGCATGGGTGGCATGGGCGGCATGATGTAATTTGTGCCCCATGTTCATAGCCCTTAAAAATCAAAGCTTTAACTGAGGGCTCTGGACACCTTTCTGGACAGCCGACTGGACTAACATCTGGTCGGCTGTTTTGTTAATGACTAGTGGAGCAAAGGAAGGCGTATGTCAGAAGTCATTGCTTATGCTGACGAGAGTGGAGTAACTGCAGGTAGCGCTTGCTATACCATCGGAGTATTAAATGTCCCATCTGCGTACTTGGACACCTTTGAAACGAATGTTGCTGAGATTCTTGAGCGGAATGGAATTCGGGGTGAAGCCAAGTGGCAGAAGGTCCGGAAAAGCGCAGGGCAAGTTAATGCATGTATCGAACTACTGAAACTGGTCCTTAGCGGTCCTTGCTCATTTCACTGTATCGCGGTTGAAAAATCGAAGTTCAGGAGGTGGCAAACAGATGAGGAGACCGCTTTCTTTATGACTTACAACTTTCTGCTTTCGAATAGTTGTAGGGGGCCAGCGGCCAAAGTGGATGTAAAGATGGACCAGAAGAGTACGAGCTATGCGAAACAAGATGAGGTCGTCCATATCATCACTAATCATATGTTGGCGAAGATTCGATCAGTATCTTCAGTTAACACCCTAGAGATGGTGGATTCTAAAGATCACCTCCCTCTTCAAGTGGTTGATATGCTCACGGGTGCGGTTAACTGTGGTTATTTGCAGTATCTCGACCCATCGGCACCAATGGCCCCTGCAAAAAGGTTGGCATGCAAGCGAATGGCTGCCTTGCTCGGCTTCACTGATATGGCAAGCGATACGTATCCTAACGATGATTTCAACATCTGGCACTTCCCTGTTGAAACAAGAGCTAAGCCAAGAACGGAGGAGGTGACCCCCAAAATGTCAGTTTCAACCGTATCTCGGTCTCAATATGACGCCTTTGTTGAAAAGGCCAAGTCGCCGGCTACCTAACCAGCTAGCAACCAGGGGAGTTAATGAGTAAAGAACTGAGAAATATTGAAGCCATCCCTACCAAAGTGGGTGGCACCACTTATCGGTCAAGAACAGAGGCTCGGTGGGCTGTACTCTTCACTGAGATGGGGGTGCGATTCGACTACGAGCCTGAGTACATTGAATTGTCTAGCGGAGAGAGGTACTTACCGGACTTCTACCTACATGACTTCAATGCATACTTGGAGGTAAAGCCCGATAACACTGAAGTGATAACTGCCGAGTGCCGCAAAGCAAGAGTTTTGGGCCAAGAGCTTAAAGATCAACGGCGGAGCGTGTGGTTGGCCTTGGGTCCCCCGTCAGAAGAGTTTGCCAATATTATCATCTTGTCCGAGTGGAACTTAGAGGACGACATCGAGGTAATCCTCGGGTCCTACGTTAACCGCTATCAAATTCAAGAGGATAGAAGGGACGAAAAAGTCTACTGGTTGCTGTGTGAAGACGAAGTTGGGGAAGGATTTCGGCGTGCCTATATGGTCGGCGGACCAGGAGATAGCACTGATCATGACCGTCTCCCCATGATTATTCGAACGGTGAAACGAGCCTATGATTTGGCATCAAAACCTTTTGGCTGATCTTGAGTGTTGGACTCAACAGGGGAACTCGTAGACTCGCCGATAGTTTCTTTCCTCTATGGTCAGGGTTTATTCGTGAGCTTTGACAAATAAGGTGTGTACACCTGAAGTTACCCGTACACGAGTGTACACCCTGCCACTTCCATGTAGCTCCACAGGTGCCGGTTGTTTACTTCAGGGGGGGCACACCGTAATTTAGAAGTCGTCCAGGCCTTCCAGGGCAAGCTCTTGGTCGGGAGCGTCACTACCTGATACGTTCCCCTCTTCAGCGAGCCAGGAGTCTCTCTTGGAAACACTAATTCCCAGACCTGTACCAGCTACTGCTCTTCGTAGAGCTTCGCGGAACAAGTCTGCACCGTAATAGTCGACCATCTTTGCGACATTGCGCTGAATGATATCTCTTTGTTTACGCTCCAACTCATCGTCAGAAAGGTCGGAAAACTGAAGGCCCAGCACCGCATTGGATAGTGGGCGGACTTTCGGAAAGCCTTGTGAATCAAACATTGATGGAGTAGCCATTTCGAGGCCATCAGACAGCGCCTCTACGGTCCCTTCTACATCTTCTTTGCCAACAGCGGGAAACATAGCCAGCGCCTCCCCACAAGCCAGCAGGGCTCTTCTAGCGTGCGCTGCTTGCCCTTGGCTGCACGTTAGTAGTTTCTTGAGCTGGGACACCGAAAACTTGAATTGGCGGTCGAGGATTAAAGCACGGAACTTACTTTGAAAGACCTCTTCATGGGTTACCCCCACCCCATGGTTTTGATTGACGTATTGTGCCCGCATGAAAGCTTGAAGGTAGGTCTTACTTGGGTGCACTTCAGCTTGGAGAGTGATGGGAGCTTCCGGGTTTTCGTTGTTCCAGTTTAACGCTGCCTGTGTCCTGTGGAACCCGTCTACAACATAGAGCTTGCCGCCAACTTCGAAGACCTCGATAGGTTGCCGTATCCCATGGCCATTGCGGATGTCCTCAAGCAGCTCCTTGTCCTGTTTGGCTTGTTTAACCTCTTGTGCCTGCCTGTCCCGCTTGTTGTTAATGAGGCTGGTATCCCGAGCTTGCATCTTGGGGTCGAGAGTCACCACTGAAGGGGAAATGTCTTTAATGATTGGTTTACTCACTGGGCAGCCTCCGCACTAGCGAGCACACGTTGAACTGTGGAGAGTGACACTCCCACTTCAGTCGCTACCTTGCGAAGAGATACCCCCTCAGAGCGTAACTGGCGAATCCGTTGGTGTTTCTCGAGGTTGGCGGTGCCGCCCTTGTACCTTCCTTCAGCTTTGGCCTTGGCAATGCCTTCCCTTCTTCGTTCCTGAATCATGGCCAATTCGAATTGGGCAACCGCTCCGAGCATTTGAAGCATCAATTTGGACATTGGGCTGGAATCGCCAGCAGCAAAGGTCAGCGACTCCTTGTGAAACTGGACAGTAACTCCAGCATCGTTCCATTCATTAACCAGCGAAGATAGGTCATCAAGGTTTCGTGCAAGGCGATCGATGCTGTGGATGTGAATGGTATCGCCTTCCCTGACGTATTCCTTCATCTGCTCCAAGGCAGGGCGATTGGTGGTGCCACCGCTGCATTTATCAGTGAAAGTCTTCTCGAATGAGATACCCGACTCTGATAGTTGGCGGGCTGTATTTTGATCTGCTGTAGAGACCCTAAGGTAGGCAACATTGGCCATTGGTGTACCCATCTGGTTTTTAGAGCTTGGAAAGCTACTGTACCGATTGACCTAAAGCAACTTAGATGGGTACGCATTGGAAGGAAGTGTGACCGCAGTCAACAGGGTATAGCGATAGGTACAAGCTTTGAACTTTAAGCATTGAGATAAAGGTGGACTGCATAATTTGATGCCTACCTTTTTGCTTGTATCCTAGGCGGTATGATGTGCAGTGCTTTAACAGCCAAAGGTAGCCATGTAAAAAATGTCTCCAGAAAAGCTGAAGTTAAACTACGAGATCGTGATGCCAAAGTTAATTTTTATTAAATGTTCGTTGCTATTGATATTCATTAGTCCACTTGCCTTATCTCATTCAGGAGGGTTGGATGCAAATGGTTGCCATGGAGGAAGCCGGCCATACCACTGCCACCGCTCTCCTGGCGAAATGATTAAAAGTTCATCAGGGACCAACCGATTAAGATGTAGTTCCGGAAGTCGCTCCCAAGACTGCATAGATACCTCATCAAGGTCTTCATCAGGTTTCTCGTCTGGGTCTTCATCAAGAGTTTCATCGGGAACTGTACGCTCAAGTGAAGGTGTTGCCATCCAACCTGGCTCTCAACCCATCAAGATGGAGGGCTTAAGTCAGTCAAACCAAGATTGGGTTAGGAGGTCATGCCCTAGTAGTCTGGGACCATCGCTCACTAAGTCATGCATGAACAGGGAAATAAGAGCCTTGCAAAGTGGGGTTGAAAGCACGGAGGGCTTAAGTCAGTCAAACCAAGATTGGATTAGAAGGTCGTGCCCTAAAAGCTTGGGACCATCACTCACGATCTCATGCATGAACAGAGAGATTAGAGCCTTGAGAAAAGGTGTTGCAAGCATGGAAGACTTAAGTAAGTCAAACCAAGATTGGGTCAGACGGTCATGTCCTGGTAGCTTGGGACCATCGCTCACTGCCTCTTGCATGAACAGAGCAATAACAGCCTTGAAAAACGGGGTCGCAAGTATGGAGGGCTTGAGTCAATCCAACCAAGACTGGATTAGACGGTCTTGCCCAACTAGCCTAGGACCATCGTTAACTATCTCATGCATGAACAGAGAGATAAGAGCGTTAAGAGGTTATTAAAAGTTATTGTTTCCAAGACGGTCTTTTAGACTTCGGATGGTTAAACGCCCCCCCCTCGGGGGGATTAAGCGTTCCCTCAATCGATGATTGCTACCTTCGATTTTCTCTAAGAATATTCCTTGAGGAACGGTACTGCTTTATCTAAGGCTTCTTTTAGCATTGCCATACGGTAACCTTTTGAGTAGTACCCGTAGGTCATTGTTGTTCCTCTTGCATGTCCCAACAATGCTGCTGCGACGTGCTCTTCAACACCACCTCGCTGCAAAGACGTAGAGAACATAACCCTAAAGGAGTGGAAACATTGGGCTGGGTCTGTACTGATGTTGGCAACCTTGAATCGACTGAATTCCCGACTGGCGTACTTACCATTAATACCTAGAAGGGGCTCAACTGGTGCTCTTCCTGAAGCCATGGTTTGCAACTTGGCGATGAGGTGGTCAGCGATGGGGATGCGGCGTGTTGCGGCAGAAGTCTTTCCTGCCCTAATCTGGATGGCCACAACGCCATCTTCTTCGAACAGGTCACCTACTGTAAGCTTGCCAAGCTCAGATATACGGCAGCCTGTATAAATTCCTAACTCGATTAGCAACTGCATTGTGTGGGACAAGCTGACGGCATTTTCCCTAATTTTCTGCACTTGCTCCGGTGTGAATGGCTGTTTCTGTTCCTTGTCTTTATTTCCCTTAGTTTCATGGCCATCGAATGGGCACTCCCCCTCGGCCTCCCCTAAAGAGCAAGCGTACTTCCAGACAGACCTAATCCTGGAGATGAAGCCGAATACGCTGGTTGAAGCGTACTGCTTTCCAAGGTACTCCACGTAGTCATGGACCTGTCGTTTGCGAATGTCCTGTAGCTGGATGTCTTGCAGGTGAAGCCATGACAAGTACTTGTCCACGGCTTGCTTGGTCTTGGTGATGGTGTCCTTAGACTTGGTTCTTTCGTTTTTGGTAAGCCAAAGCCGTAAAGCATCCTTCAAGGTGCACCCGTAATTGTTCGACTGTTTGCCGTGGACGGCTTGGTCAAAGGCTTCCCAAGCCAAAGAGTCTTCATACTCTTTGACCAGATGAGGAGCGAGTTCATTGGGACTCAACCCATGTTCGATAGCACCCTCAGGGACACCACAGCGAGAAAACTCCTCTACCAATTGGTTGAATCGATGCCTATGAGGGCAGGTTACAGCTTCACTTTGCTCAGCAAGCCTACCGTTAAGAATGTCCCGCTTCGCTCGGGCCTCTCGTACATCACCCGTGAAAAGGCTCTGTGATATGGTGCTCTTACCATCATGCAGGTGCCTAGCGTTCATCGGAATGTTGCGGTGGTACCACCATACGTTTCCACGCAGCTTCAAGTGGCGATTTGGATTCTGCTTACTCGGCATTGGACAGTGTTCTGGGCAAGTTTCTGGACATCATTCTGGCCTAAAACGCTTATATGGCGCTGTGTTGCGGCTCACAGTCCAAAAGGGGCGGCATGATGTAATCGCCGCTTGTTGAGAGCCCTCTTAATCCTCAAGTGGTTAAGCAGGGGCTCTGGACACCTTTCTGGGCAGCCGACTGGACTAACCTCCGGTCGGCTGTTTTGTTATCTGAGCGGAGACGGACCTGTCTGCTGCCTGTGAGCAGATTACATTTTTCACCGGAACCTGCGCCTGCTCCGACCTGTCACAGATAGCCGTTTTGGGCTGTGCATCAGCACCCTTATCTTTGCTGAGAAAATGATCGAGCCTCGATACGGCTGCCGCACCCTCGCGCTGCTTATTTTTCTGTAGCTCGCGCCATCCTTAAACCCAGGAATCGATCGAGCATCAGTCAGTCTTGACGAGCTTCGGGAACCTCCAGTTGCCGCTCTGTATCTCCTCGCGCGGTTGATACATCCGAACCGCATAATTCCACCCGGGTGTAATTGGAATGCAGTTGATGCGGCCATCGCCACAGCCGCCGAAGTGGATGGTGATAGAACCATCTTGATCCGGGTCTGCGGTGATGTTGTTGTAGCTGTTTACGTTCAAGTTGTTCGCTTCTAGATAGCCATCCGCATTGTAAACGGTGACGGACCAGAAGGCGTCGACGGGCACCTCTTTTGCCGTCACCTTGTAAGGCGTTTCGCCGTCATTATCTGGCACACTGTCCACCACATACATTGCAGCGCTTTGCGGTAAGCCTCCCCACCCAGCCGCGGCACCAATCAGGTAGGAGGTGGCCTCAATCTCATCTTTGCGCCCAAAGGCTCTCGAGGCTTCAAACCCAAGCGCAGCAGCGAAATCGTTGAGGGCTTTTCGGCCGACTGCAAGCGCTTCTTCGTCCCAGTCCGGTGCGGTGAAGGGGCCTTCCCCGCCACCCTCAACTTTGATCTGGTCCTGAGCTTCATGGGCTTTCCTGAGGTCATCGGGATCCTTTGGGTCAGCAAAGGTACGGATGGTGACAAGCGCGAACCGCGTGCCGACATTTGCTTCCGTCAGGTCATAACTGCCTGGTTGAGTTTCGACGAACATGAAGTGGTCCTGGTTAACCACGTGCATGGACTGGTATCGCCCCTCTACCTCCGGAAGCGTCAGTTTCACCGGTTCCGACAAGTCCAGTACCACACCCGAATAGAGCGTGTCCTGATTCATGCGAATCACGGGTTGATTATCAGGCGTTGTGGGCTGACGAATATGACGAACCTCGCCAACGGCGATGCCGAATGCTGCTAAGTTGGCCCGGAACATCGTGTCGGACTCAGCCCGTACGAAGTTGTTCACGTTCACCTCTTCGGCAACGGACACCAGGGGAATCAGCAGTGCAGGGACAAGCACTCTTTGCCACATAACTCTCTCCGATTAATTGACGCTGACGGCTTCAGGAAAAGTCCAACTGCCATCAAGAACCGCTTCGTTTGGGCGGTACATTCGAACCGTATAGTTCCAGCCTTCCTCAATTGGCAGGCAATTCACGCGGTCATCCTCGCAGCCGCCAAGATGAATGGTCATCGTTCCATCGTCATTACGAATGCCTGTCACACTGTTAATGTTGTAGGCATCACGCTGGTTAGGCTGGAAAAACCCCTGGGCGTTGTACAGGCTGAGTGACCAGAAGGCATCGACTGGAACCTCGGCGGGCACCTCGATCTTGTAGGTGGTCGGCGGCAGGTCCGGATCGACATTCAGGTAAAATGCCTCAGTTTCGGGAAGGCCACCCCAGCCTGCGGCAGTCCCGATGAAGTGTTTAACGCCGGAGACCTCCTCCTTCGGGCCAAACATGTGGAAGCTGTTTGCCACGAAAGGCCCGAGCCGGAGGATAGTCTCAATCAATGCTTTAAAGCTCTCTTCGTCATAGTCTGGAACGATGAAAGGTTGAGACGACGATGCTTCGATGATCATCGCGTCCTGGATCGCATTGACGGCCGCCACATCCGCAGGGTCGGAAGCGTCGACCAAAATCCGCATTAGGACGATGACATAGGGAGTGTCGAAGGTTTCAATATCGAGCGTATAGGCTCCGCCACCGGAGAGGATCTTATTGATGTAGTGGTCTTGATTGACGATCATCGCACTCATGTATCTCTCGCCGACGTCGGGCAGCGTCAGTGTCGCCCCTTCGCGGATATCGACCACCACCGAACTGTATAGAGTGTCTCGATTCATGCGGATCGTTGGCTGGTTATCAACCGGTGTCGGCTCGCGGAAATGGAAGAAGCGATTTACGCCACCCGCCAAAGCCACATACTTCTGAAGCTCAAAATCCGTTGCTGCGCGCACGAAATTATCGACAGTGACCGGGACTTCGCGATCTTCATCTAATGCGTCTGAGGTATCGTTCGTCGCTTCAAGTGTCTGGGCATTCACCTGGGCCAATATCCCGAACAAAAGTGCTAAGCATGATCTAAAGGCTCTCAACCATCTTGGGACCATCTTCATCCTCCTCGAATTTTAAACTCTGGCTCGAAAGTCTAGATGGACTACCCCCATCTTGGGGTGCTTATTTATCTTCAGGTGTTGGTTCCTGGAAGGATGTTGTGGTGGCAGCACCAGAGATATCTGTCTGGCCTTCACCTGGCGGTTAGGGTTCTGGATATCGAACCGTGCTTTGGCAAGTTGAACGGTATTTGAACGGTGGCTCTCTATTTACGATTAAATTTGAATCTTTTGCGTTAGGCTACTTCTAACAGAGAGTACGGCAGTTATCGTCATTAAAGAGGAGTCGTCGATGAAGCAACTGATTTGGCTGTTCAGCCTGGTTTTTTGTGCCGGTGTCGCTGCACAGGAGGCACCAGAGTGGCCCACCCAAGATGGGGTGGTGACGGTGATCTGGCAGCAGCCCGAGGAGTATGCCGATGTGCGTACCGGCTCCGGGCTTCAATCCCGTTACCAAAACCATGTGTTTGCCACCCTGGGGAAAGAGCTGCAGAAATCGGTAACACCTCTGTTGCAGGAGGGTCAGCAGGCCAGGTTCGTGGTAACGGATCTGGATCTGGCCGGGGATGTCCGTCCCTCATTCGGTGCGGCCAGCAGCGACATCCGCATCGTGAAAAGCATCTATCCGCCGCGGATCAAGTTCAGCTACAGCATTGTCGGGCCCGATGGTCAGGTGGTGGCACTGGGTGAGGAAGATCTGCGGGACATGGGTTTCGACAGCCGTCCGGCTACCCGTCATCAGAACGAGGCGTTACGCTACGAAATCCGTATGCTGGATGAGTGGGTTAGACGCCACCTAGCAAAAACGCTCGATGCCGAGGGTTGATAAAAGCGAACCCAAGAACCGCCCATGAGGGCGGTTTTTTGTTGGCTTACTTCAGCTTCTGACGCAGTTGGTTCAGGGTCGTGAGCAGCAGCTCAAGCTGCTTGACCATCTTTGGCAGAGCCTCGGGATCCGGTTGCTGCTCGAAGGCTTGCAGCCGTTCCGCCAGTTCCTGGACATAGGGGGTAAAGCGGTTGGCACGACTTTGGAAGCCGGCGTCATCACGGAAGATGGTGGCAAATTTGCCCTGGCCTTCGCTCTGCAACTGCTCCAGCAGGCTATCCGCGTCCACCGCCTGACGGTAGGCGGTTTGCAAGCTGCTGCGATACTGTTCAATGATGGTGTCGAAAGACATGATATTTCCCCCTAACAAGGGGCGCAATTATAGGTAGCGGCCGGCCACGGCTCAACAGGAGAGGCAAATGAGACAGCGGAATGTTTGGCTGATAGCGGGGCTCTGGGCCCTGCTGACCGCGGGGGTAGCGGCGGCGCCGGAGGATCGGCCCCCCTTTTTCAAGCTCAGTTACCAGGGCAATCACGCCTGGCTTTTGGGCTCCATCCATGTTGGCCGGGCGGACTTCTATCCCATGGCCGAGCCTATCGAGGCCGCGATGTCCAAGGCCGAGGTGTTGGTGCTGGAGGCGGATCCCAATGATCCGGAGGCTACCGCGCTGGTGATGCAGAACATGCTGGCGACATCGCCGCTGCCGGCGGACCTGGCAGAGCGGTTGGAGAGCTTCTGCCAGCGCCATCGTCTGCAGTGCGACCCCCGCCTTCGTCCCTGGCTGTTGGGCTCGCAGATCGCCATCGGGATGATGGGACAGGCGGGTTACCTGCCGCAATACGGAGTGGAGCAGCAGCTGCTTAAGCGCTTCGCCGGCCGGCCATTGGTGGAGCTGGAGGGGATGGCTTACCAGCTGGAGGTGTTCAACAGCTTCAGCGACAAGGCCGCCCAGGCGATGCTGCGGGCGGCAGTGGAAACGTCGGACTTTGACGACATTGAGGCTCTGATCGGGGCCTGGCGTCAGGGTGATCAGCAGACATTGGCGGCGCAGATGTCCGAAGGACTCAGTGCCGACCCGGAACTCTTCGACAAACTGATGTTGAAGCGCAACTCGGCGATGAGCACGCGTCTGGTGGAACTGCTGGCAAAACAGGACAGGCTCTTCGTCGCGGTGGGCGCAGGCCATCTGGTGGGAGAGGGGGCCATTCCGGAGGCGCTGGCCGAAGCCGGCGTCTCGGTGACCGATTGCTGGCAGGCGGACTGCGGACTGTAGTGGTCAGCGGGGTTATCCCGCTGACCTGATACCGGGTCAGGAGGTCACTGCAGTGCTGTCCTGGCACAGCCAGTCGAGAACCTGCTGCGCCGCCAGGTCGGCCTGGGCTGCATCATAGCCAGGGGCGCGGGGGGTCAGGGTGACGGCATCGGTCTGTTTCAGGGTGCAGGATTGAGTGGGCTCCATAGCGATCTTCGAGTTCGAGAGCCACAGGGTCGGGCAGGCGGCTGGAGCCGGGACGGTCTGGCCAAACCCCAGGGCGGCCCGTGCGACGCGACGCCCGGTGTCGGGTTCCGTAAGCAGGGGCGCGGTGGCGTCCGCCCCGGCCCCCAGAGCCAGAATAAACAGCGGCGCCGGCGCCGTAAGAAGCAGGCTGCGCACCTTGTCCTGGTAGACGGCAGCCGAGCAGCGCCGGTCAAAGTACGCCCGGGCGTCGGCTTCCTGATCGAAGGCGAAGCGCTGGCCACTGTAGGGATCCAGCACCATCAAGTGTTCGAAGTGGACCTTAAGGCGATCCAGCAGGGGGTCCAAAGTGGCGTGTTGGCCCCAGGTATCGGTCACGAACAGGAGGGTGGCCATGGCAATCCTTGTGCGGTAATTCAGTCCGGCGGATATGCTAGCGTGCCACCGGGGTTCATACCAGCCTGAGGTCGATGGGGGTTTTACTGCGCTCGCCGGCGATCTCCCGTACCAGCCTGGGTACCAGGAAACCGGGCAGTGTGGTCAGCAGCTGCGCCATCAGGGCTCGGGCATCCTCATCACTGACCTCGAAATGGGCCGCGCCCTGGACCTTGTCCAGCTGGTGCAGGTAGTAGGGCAGTATCCCCGCCGAAAAGAGGCGCTCGGACAGCTCCGCCAGGATAGGCCCCTCGTCGTTGATCCCCTTGAGCAGCACACTCTGGTTCAGCAGGGTCACGCCGGCTTGCTTGAGCCGGGTCATCGTCGCCGCAACTGCGTCGTCAATCTCATTCGGGTGGTTGATGTGCAGCACCATCACCACGGGCCAGGGCGCCTCAGACAGCAGCGTGACCAGGGCATCGGTGATGCGGCTGGGGATCACTACCGGCAGGCGGGTGTGGATCCTTACCCGCTTGAGGTGGCGCGCGGCCTTGAGTTGCTCAAACAGTCTCGACAGGTGGTCATCCCGGGCCATCAGCGGGTCACCGCCGGAGAGCAGCAGTTCATTGATCCGGGCGTCGGCGTTGAGATGCGCGATCGCCGCGTCGATCTCCGCCTGTCCCACTTTGGCTTCCTGATAGGGAAAGTGGCGACGGAAACAGTAGCGGCAGTTGACCGCACAGCCGCCGCGCAGCATCAGCAGTACCCGGCTTTGGTACTTGTGCAACAGGCCTTTGGGGCCTGGGCTGCCATCCTGTTGCTCCGCCAAGGGATCCGGCCCAAAGCCCGTCTGCTCGATGAACTCGGCCCCCAGCGGCAGCACCTGTTTGAGCAGCGGATCCTCGGGATCCCCCGCAACCATTCGCTGAGCGAAGGGCCGAGGGACCAGCATGGGAAACAGCCGCCGGGCGGCGATCGCTTCGGCGAACTCGGCAGGATCATGGCCCAGATCGCGCAGCAGTTGCTGCGGCTCACGGTAGGCGGCCCCAAGCTCTTGCTGCCAAAGGCGGTCGCAGCCGTGCACAGGGTCGGGATTTCGGGTTATCATTGGACGGTTATTTTCAACTAAAGACAGCTGGAAGAGAGAAGAATGGCTTCTTATTCTACGAACGAGTTCAAAGCCGGCCTTAAGATAATGCTGGACGGTGAGCCGTGCAACATCATCGAGAACGAATTGTTCAAGCCGGGTAAAGGCCAGGCCATCAACCGCGTTAAGATCAAGAAACTGATCAGCGGCAAGACACTGGAAAAGACGTTTAAGTCCGGTGAAACCGTGGAAGGTGCGGATGTGATGGACCATGAACTGGCTTACCTCTACAACGACGGTGAGTTCTGGCACTTCATGAACAACGACACTTTCGAGCAGGTTGCCGCCGACAAGAAAGCGCTCGGTGACGCGGAGAAGTGGCTGGTGGAGCAGGATGTCTGCACCATCACCATCTGGGATGGCAACCCCATCACAGTGACGCCGCCGAACTTCGTGGAACTGGAAGTGACGGATACCGACCCCGGCCTCAAGGGTGATACCCAGGGCACCGGCGGTAAGCCAGCCACTCTGAGCACCGGCGCCGTGGTTCGTGTTCCCCTGTTCATCTCCATCGGCGAGGTGGTGAAGGTGGATACCCGTACCGGCGAGTACGTTGAGCGGGTGCGCAAGTAATCTGCGGCCAACCGGCAAGACAGAGAGTGGGCTTTGGCCCGCTCTTTTTGTTGGTACCCTATATTCGCTGTGCCCCGAGTCGGCCAGCGTCGAACCGGAGTCATTGTGATGTCTGAATCCGCCTCTTGGCGCCCCACCACCAGCCGGGCGCAGCTGCAGCAACGGGCCAAGGTGATCGCCACCCTGCGCCAGTTCTTTGCCGAACGGGAAGTGCTCGAGGTGGATACCCCGGCCCTGTCCCAGGCGGCCGTCAGCGATATCCATCTGGACAGCTTCGAGACTCGGTTTGTCGGGCCCGGGGCGGCTCAGGGCCTGCCGCTTTATCTGATGACCTCGCCGGAATTTCACATGAAGCGCCTGCTTTGTGCCGGATCCGGTTGCATCTACCAGATCAACAAGAGCTTTCGTAACGAGGAGAGCGGTCGTTACCATAACCCCGAATTCACCATGCTGGAGTGGTACCGGGTGGGGTTTGATCACCATGACCTGATGGCGGAGATGGCCGACCTGCTCAAGGCAACCCTGGGTTGTGGTGAGCCGGAGAAGATCACCTATTCAGAGGCATTTGGACGGGTGCTGGGTTGCGACCCTCTCACAGCCACCGTCGCCG
The DNA here is from genome assembly GCF_039544205.1 of Ferrimonas gelatinilytica. NCBI lineage: Bacteria > Pseudomonadati > Pseudomonadota > Gammaproteobacteria > Alteromonadales > Ferrimonadaceae > Ferrimonas > Ferrimonas gelatinilytica. The sequence continues at coordinate 72,711 of NZ_BAABLF010000011.1, forward strand.
AACTGCAGGCTCTGTGTCGCCAACATAACCTGCAGGACGTCGGTGACCAGGAAACCGAACTGGCGCCCTTACAGCAGCTGCTGTTCTCCATGGTGGTGGAGCCCAAGATCGGACAGCAGGTGCCCTGCATGGTTCACGCTTTCCCCGCTAACCAGGCGGCGCTGGCACGGATCAACCGGGATGACCCCCGCACGGCCGATCGCTTTGAGGTCTATTTTCATGGCATTGAGCTGGCCAACGGCTTCTACGAGTTGGCGGACCCTGGGGAACAGTTGCGCCGTTTCGAAGCGGACAACCGTGAGCGGAGTCGGATGGGCTTGCCTGTCCGCCCCATCGATCACCACCTTATCGCCGCCCTGGCCCAGGGGCTACCGGATTGTGCCGGCGTTGCACTTGGGGTGGATCGCCTGATCATGCTGGCCACAGGTTTGAAACATATTGAAAATGTGATCGCCTTCCCAGTCGGGCGCGCTTAAGTTAGACTCTCGCCGATTCAAACAAAAGGATGAGGTTTGATGGCGAAGCGAATCGGAGGCTCGGCGATCCGGATCCCAGCGGGATTGATGGCGGTTTGGCTGCTGGCGTTGGCGCTGGCGGCACCGATCCATGAGCTTTCCCATGGCAGTGTCGATCATGATGCGGCCGCCATTGAGCAGTGCGATTTCTTTGTCCACCAGCATCAGCTGGCCCACGCCCTGGTTCCTGTTTCCCCCTCGTCACCCCTACACAGCTGCGCCCCGGAGCAATCCGTTGCGGCCATCGTCGTCACCATTCACCAAGCGGTGTCGCTGTATCTTGCCAGGGCGCCCCCGATGTTCACCCCAACTTGACCCGAAACCGTCCCTCTGTTCGGGGGACCGCGTCTTTACTTCAATTGTTGGTGAATACAGATGAATACTCCCTGGCAACGTCGCGCCATCACTTTAGGTGCCTGTCTGTCGGCCCCTTTTTCCGCTTCTCTCTCGGCTGAGATTCTGAGCAACCCCGCTATCTCCCTGGCTCTGGATGGTTATTACCAGGAGGGCGAGCGCCCGCTGGATTACCGCGACACCGGTTTCGGATTGGGCCATACCGAGCTGGCCTTGTCCGCCACCATTGATGACAAGTTCTACGGTAAGGTCACCACAGTGCTGGAGAGCTTTGAGGGTGAGCTGGAGTTGGAGCTGGAAGAGGCCTTTATCCAGACGCTGGCAATGCCGGCGGGACTCTCCCTGCGAGCAGGCCGTTTCTTTGCGGAGACCGGTTATCTCAACGGCCAGCACCTGCACAGCGATGCCTTCGTCTCCCGCCCGGCGGTCTACCGTGCCCTGCTGGGCAACCACTACTTCGATGACGGGATCCGGATCAACTGGGTTGCGCCGACAGACCTCTACTGGGAGCTGGGTGGGGAGCTGTTTGACGGTGCACCACTGCAGGCCGAGGATCTTGATCACCCGGAGACCGTGGGTGTGTACCACCTCTACACCAAGTTTGGCGGCGATATCGGCATCGACCACAGCTGGCAGGTCGCGCTCTCCTGGTTGCGTAATGAGAACGGCCAGGGCCATGCCGAGCCCCATGATCATGTCGAGGTGGCCGAGGTGGTCGATGAGCACGAGCACGCCCATGGGGCCCGCTTTACCGGGCGAGATCTGTATAACCTGTCGGCGGTTTATAAGTGGGCCCCCGGGGGGAACTACAAGTACCGCCATCTGACGCTCAGTGGGGAGTATTTCTACCTGAATGCGCCCTTCGCCGAGGATTCGGATCCTCATGAACCCGGCATTCTGGCCACCGAGGAACATGAGCCGGAGTTCTTTGATGGCTGGTACCTCTCCGGGGTTTATCAGTTTGCGCCGAGCTGGTCCGTCGGCCTGCGCTATGGCGAGATGAATGCCGCCTTGTGGGAGGAGCTAGAAGAGGAGGGGCATTTCCATGATGCCCGGATCCGGGAGGTCGAAGCCATGGTTGCCTGGCATCCCAGTCATTTCTCAACGGTGCGGCTGCAATACGTCGATCAGCGGGTGACGGAGCTGGGCGATTTCGATGACCAGGTGTTTACACTGCAATACGTTATGACATTGGGGGCTCACGGTGCGCATCAGTTCTAAGCTCTGGGCCGCAGCCCTGATGCTACTGGCTTCACCCTCGGTATCGGCCCTGGAGATCTTCGCCTGTGAGCCGGAGTACGCCGCACTGGCGCGGGAGCTGGCGCCGCAAGCCAAGATCTTCAGCGCCACCACGGCGCTGCAGGATCCCCACCAGATCCAGGCGCGTCCCTCCTTGATCGCCCGGATGCGAAAGGCGGACCTGGTGATCTGCGCCGGCGCCGATCTGGAGGTGGGCTGGCTGCCGATGCTGCAGATGAAGGCCAACAATCCCCAGGTGCGTGATGGTCAGCCGGGGATCTTTTATGCCGCGGACCAGGTAGAGACCCTGGATCAGCAAACCGAGCTGGACCGAAGCCGGGGGGATGTCCACGCAGAGGGTAATCCCCATCTGCACTTCTCTCCGGAGCGGGTGGCCCAGGTTGCCGAGGCACTGGCCCAACGGCTGGCACAATTGGTACCTGAGCAGGCGTCGAACTTCCTGGCTCGCAACGAGGATTTCCAATCCCGCTGGCAGGACGCAACTCAGCGTTGGCAGCAGCAGGCTGCACCGCTGCGGGGGCAGGCGGTGATCGCCTACCACAGCAGCTTCCGCTACCTGCTTGACTGGCTGGGCATGGAGCAGGTCGGGGATCTGGAACCCAAGCCTGGCCTGCCGCCGACCAGTGGCCACCTGGCCAGCCTACTTGAGCTGACAGAGCAGCGACCGGTGATGGCGATTCTACACGCCGGCTACCAGGACCCCCGTGGCGCCAACTGGCTGGGGACACGCTCCGGCGTACCGGTGCTGGCCCTGCCTTTCGGCCCCGGCGATGAGATCGAGGATCTCTTTGCCCTCTATGATGCGGTTTTGGCCGCGTTGTTGGCCGTAGCAGAATGAACTGGGATCCGGTCCTGATCAGCATTCTGGCGCCGGCCTTGGCAGCCGGATTGCTAGTGCTCTCGACCCATGTGATCCTCGGCCAGCAGGTGCTTAAGCGCGGCATCATCTTTATCGATCTGGCCATTGCGCAGGTGGCTGCACTTGGCGCGGTGCTGGTGCACACCTGGCCCGGCGCCGAGTCGGTGCCGGGGCTGCATTACCTGCTGCCGATGCTCTTCGCCCTGGGATCGGCAGCAGGGATCGCCCTGCTGGAGCGTTACCTGAGGGAGGAGCTGGAGGCGTTGATCGGCTGCCTCTACGTGCTGGCCGCCGTGGCGGCGATGCTGCTGTTGGCCAAGGATCCCCACGGCGGTGAGTTGCTTAAGCAGCTGCTGTCGGGCCAGATCCTCTGGCTCGACTGGCCAGCCCTGCGGTTTCCGGCACTGCTCACCGGGGTCATCTTGGCGCTGCTTTACTGGCGTCCACACTGGCTGAGCGGGCCTCAGTTTTACCTGCTGTTTGCGCTGCTGATCCCCCTGTCGGTTCAGCTGGTTGGGGTCTACTTGGTCTTCGCCAGCCTGGTTCTGCCGGCCCTGGCGGTGGTTCGACGCCAGGGCGCAGCGGCCCTGTGGTGGGGCTATACCGTGGGTGTGCTGGGGTTTGCTACAGGCCTCGGGCTGTCGGCAACACTGGATCTGCCTTCGGGGGCGACCATCGTTGTGACCCTGGCGCTGGCGGCGTTGTTGGCCCGTATCGGCTTGCGAGCCCGTTAAGCGAATGTTTTAGGCGATTTTCCGGCTTGGAGCCCGCTTTTCCAGCGCGTCTCCACTCCTTGGTTTATAACTGAGAGTGAGTGTTATCACTTTGAGAAACAAAGGAGAAAAGGATGGATAGGGAACAACGGGATGGCGCCATTCGGCGGTTTCTTAAGCAGGTGGGGATCCAATCCCACCAGGAGTTGGAGCAGCTGCTGATCGACGCTGAGGCCGAGGGAAAGTTGGGGGCCGAGCCTTTGCAGGTGGAGATGACCCTGTCGGTGCCCCAGCTGGAGTTTGAGCACAAGATCCAGGGTAAGATCGGGCGCTGATTCCATTAAAGATTGAGACGGATGGATCCAAGGCCGCGCCTGCAGCGCGGCCTTGCTGTTGTTACTGAGCCCTTCGGATGATGCCCTGACCCAGGTGCCTGCTCAGTAGCCGCGTTCGAAATCCACCCTGTGCAGCAGCGACTGCCCCTGTTTAAACCGGGTAAGGTTTTGTACAAACAGCGCTACGACCTGCTCGGGAAAGCTGGTGGCAGCCACATGGGGGGTCAGCGTGATCTTGGGATGTTGCCACAGCGGGGAATCCGCGGGCAGCGGCTCCTCATCAAAGACATCCAGCACCGCATGAGCCAATCTCCCTTCATTCAACGCTGCCACCAACGCAGAGGGATCCAGCACACTGCCGCGTCCCACGTTGATCAGGGTGGCGTGGGAGGGCAGGGCGGCGAGGGTGTCGGCATTGAGTAGCCGACGACTCTCCGGTGTCGAGGGCAGTATTGAGACCAGCACGTCGCTCTGGGCCAGGGCGGTTTTGAGTTCTGTAGCGGGGTACACCCGATCAAACCCCGCGACCTCCCGCCCACTGCGATTGACGCCATGCAGGGTCATGCCAAAGCTCTTGCCCACCCGGGCGATCTGCCGGGCAATATCCCCGGTACCCAGTAGAGTCAGGCATTGCCCCTCGAGGCTGGGGTAGGGATGGGGCAGCCACAGCCGCCGCGCTTGTTGTTGGACGTAGAGCGGCAGTTGTCGTAAGTGGCTCAGCAGATGGGCAAAGACGTACTGGGCCATCAATGGCCCGAAGATCCCTCGAACGTTGGTGAGCTGGTAGTTGCGGGGCAGATCTTCGGCCATCAACGCATCGACGCCGGCGTAGGTACTGGCCAGCCAGGTTGGGGGCGGGTGGCCTTGACGCAGCAACGCAGCAGCGCGGCCAGGTTCAGCAAGCCAGATGGGCGAGCCCGCTACCTGCTGTGAAACCGCCACCCCCTGGGACTCAAGCAGGCCCTGGTACTGGTCGTTCTGTCCGGTAAGAATGGCGATTCTGGTCATGTCACCTCTTCCTCATTGCGCGTTGGCTGTTACGATACGTCTCGGTTTTCACTAAGGAAAGTACTATGAGTTGGTTGCATGAGCTGGTCACCAGCCTGGGTCGGACGCTCTATCCCTACCTTTTCGATATCTCCATCGCCCTGATGGTCTGTCTGCTGGTGGTGGTGGCGCCCTGGCTGCAGGGGCAGCTGCGGCGGCGTATTCGTCAGTGGCCTTTTCTGCTTCGCACCCTGGTGTTTGTGCTGCTGGTGACCTTGGGTTACGGGTTGCTGATCACTCAGAGCGCGCCCTGGCTGGCGAAGCAGCTGGCTCAGCTCTCCGCCGGCTGGCTGTTGCTGGTGGTTACTCTGGCGTTCGTGGCCATCGGCCTGGCCGCAGAGCGCGCCCGACAGATGTGATCGTCAACGCCACACCTTGCCCGGTGCCAGCCTCTGGCTGTGGCATAGGGCGCGGGTACGGGCCGGGTAGTTGGTGAAGATCCCGTCTACACCCAGTTCGATCATCTCGGCGACCTCGTCGGGCCGGTCGACGGTATAGACGTAGATCTTGGTGCCCCGACGGCGGCTGTCCGCCAGAAGCTCTGCATCGAGGAAGTTGGCGCTCAGGTGCACCGAGTGGGCATTTAGCTCACTGGCGACCTCGGCGTAGCGCAACGGGCAGCCAGCAAACAGGGTGCCGATCTTCAGTTCTGGCCGCGCTTGCTTCACCTGCGCCAGCATCGGGTGGTGGAAAGAGGAGATCAGCCACTGCTCGGGATTGAACCCCAGGCTCTGCTCCGCCCGGGCCAGCAGGGGCAGCAGGGGATCCGCCGTTCCCAGTCCCTTTAGCTCGATATTGATGTCGCAACGTCCGGCCACGCACTGCATCACCTGCCAGAGAGTCGGCACCCGCTGGCCACCGCCGGCATCCAGAGTGGCCAGCTGCGCCAGGGTCATATTGTGCACCAGTCCCTGGCCGCTGGTGGTGTGGTCCAGGTAGCGATCGTGGATCACCACCAGTTCCCCCTCCACGCAGTGGACATCCAGTTCGATGGCATCGGCGTCCTGCTCCAGAGCCAGCTCCATCGCCGCCAGGGTGTTTTCCGGCGCATCCGCCGAGGCGCCGCGGTGAGCAATGATTTTCATTCGGGAGTTCCCTTAATTGCGGACCAGGCCGCTCTCCTTGATCTCCTGGGGGGCCAGGTGCAGATCCATCTGTGGGTAGGCCAATACGATTCCCTTTTCGCGGAACTTGGCGGTGATTCTCATGTGCAGATCATGTCGCAGCGGCCAACGTTTGCCCATCTCGTCGGCGTAGGCGCGCACTTCGAAATCCTGGGTGTGGGTACCAAAGCCACCGAAATAGATCTCCGGCTCCGGTTGGCTGAGGGAGTGGGGGCTCTCCTGCACCGCCTGATGCAAGGCCGCTTCGACCAAAGCCGGGTCGGAGTCCCGGGCCACTGAGACCTTGAGGATCACCCTTGTAATGGCATCGGACAGCGACCAGTTCACCAGCTGCTCGGTGATGAAGGCCTTGTTGGGGACGATGATCTCTTTTCGGTCCCAGTCGACGATGGTGGTGGCGCGGATCTGGATCTTGGAGACGGTACCGGAGAGGTCACGGATGGTCACGGTGTCCCCGATACGGATTGGCTTCTCAAACAGGATAATGAGGCCGGAGATAAAGTTGGCAAAGATCTCCTGAAGGCCAAAGCCCAGGCCGACGGTAAGCGCGGCGATAAGCCACTGCATCTTGCTCCAGGCTAACCCCAGAGTGGAGAAGACGGCTACGATCCCGATCATGTAGACCAGGTACTTACTGACGGTGGAAACGGCAAAGCCGGTGCCGGGACTCAACTCCAGTCGTTGCAACAGCATAAGCTCGAGCAGCCCCGGCAGGTTGCGGGCGATCATCCAGGTGAAGGCACCGATAACCAGCGCTGTGACCAGGGACTTTAGGGTGATGGGGACCGCTTGCTCTATGCCGCCCACCATCTGGCCACTGGAGTAGAGGGTGATGCCATCGAGGAAGCTGAACATGGCTGGGTGGGTCTGGCTCCACAATGCCAGCAGGGTCATCGCGAACGAGAGGAACATCAAAGAGCGGATCAACCCGAGGGATTGACTGGATATGGTGTCCAGATCCAGTTGGGAGTCGTCAAAATCCAGCTGGCCTTCGGCACTGGTGCTGCCTTGCCCTTCTGATTTTTCTCGCTCCCGCATTGCCAGTACTTCGGCGCGGCGCGCCTTGGCAAGCTCAAACTGGAGGCGCCGCCGCTCGATCAGCATCCAGCGCTTGATCATCAGGTAGATCAATAGGAAAGCAATAGCCGCGGTGACAGTGATCTGGGCCTGCCCCAGCAGTTGCTGGGCGCTGTAGTAGTAACCTCGCCAGGCCAGTACCAGGGCGATAAGGGGGACAACGAAGAGCGTCAACCAGATCAACCGCTCCAGCATACGTTGATTGATATCCGTCTTGCTGTGGTGCTCGTGGTACTCCCGGGAAAGGGCGGCCAACCGGCGGAAGCTATAGCTGGTCAGCAGGCAGAGCAGGATGAAGGAGATCCGTCCCAGACTGGTGGTTAACAGCGGCAGGTCCAGGGCCTCGGTGATCGCCAACAGAGCCATCAAGGGGGCGGCAATCAGGTGGACCTTGAACAGCAGCTTGTTGAGCTTGGCGACCAGGGGAGGATGGCGACGGAAGTGGGCCACCAGTAATCCTTCTGGGTGGGTCAGCAGGCGGACCCAGAGGTAGAGTTGCAGCACCAGCGACAGCGCCAGCACGCCCTGACCAAGGGCGTTGGCAAAGGCAAACTCTTCATTGTGCAGCCAGATGGCGCCCGCTAACCACAGTGGCAGCATCGGCAGCAGGCCGAAAAGCAGGGCCAGCAGCAGGGCACGAAGAGAGTCACTGAAGCGGTCCCGGGTAACATTACCAATGTACTGGGCGTGCCGCTTTCGCCGCTGCTGGTAGGGGCGCTGCAGCAGGTCAAGTAACACAATCATTAAGACCAACAGCAGCAGCCACCAAGACCAGGCGGCTTGCTGTGACTGCATCGCCTGGCTTAGCTCTTCAAACCGTTTGGGGTCCGTGAGCCAGCTGAGGCTTAGGCTGAAGTTTTTCAGGGTGTCGGCACTCAACACCGGCGCGTTGGGCAGCCAGAACAGGTACTCCGTAATTAACTGTTTGAAGTTGCTTTGCAGGGTGGCAAGCTCCTGCTGCTGAAGCTTCAACCGGGTCAGCTCTACCACCAGGCGTTCATGACCCTCAATCAGTTGTATCAGTAGCTCCTGTTGACGTTGATGCAACTCATGGGTTACCTCAGACGGGTCATCCATGCCGCGTTGTAGCTGTTCCAGCTGGCGCTCATAGTCGTAACGCTGCAGCCGACTGTTACTCAGTGCAGAAGTGGTGTCGATCCCTTCGGGCTGCCGCTCGAGTTGGTTTAGGCGGCGGATCAGGGTGCTGCCAAATCGTGCACTGGCGTCGCCCCACTCGAGCTGCTCCCGGGTTTCGTTCAGTTCGCTGCTCTGAGACTTGTAACGTTGTTCGGCCTGAAGCAGGGACTGGCTGATCGACTCGATCTGGCCGTTGAGCTTCGCCAGGCTTCGGGCCAGGTGGGCATTTTCCTCGCTTAAGCGACTGAGCCGAGGATCCCGTTCGCGTTCGGGTGCTCGGGCCGGGTTCTCCCTAAGGGCCGTCTCGCTCTGCTTGCGGCGCTCAGCTTCTGCACGGCGGTTAAGCTGAGTCAGCTTAAGCTCCAATGATGTTTGCTGACTCTGGACCAGGCGTTGACGCAGGCTGATCAGCTCCAGATCCTGTGGCAGGCTCTGGTGCTCCAGTTGCATCAGCGTCAGCAAGGCGGAGAAGTAGGCTTGGCGGGCGCTGGCAAGACCGTCCTGATCAGACATGCCCTGTGCTAGTACCAGCTGCTGATGCGCACTCTCCTCGATTTCAGGCAGCTGGGACAGGCGCAGCCTGACCTGCTGTTGAAGTTGGCGGAGCGACTCGGCGCTGCTCTTAAGCTCCTGCAGCTGGGAGTGGATCCAGGATTGCTGTTGGCTGATGGGCTGATCGTTATCGACGCCGGCGGGCAGGGGTTCATTGAGCTGGCGGTGAAGCTGTGCCTTGCGCTGTTCGAACTGTTGCATCTGTTGGCGCAGCTGATCGGTCTGTTGCTGAACGTTTTTATGCTGCTCCTGCCACTGCTCCAGCGTCAGGGATGGGCTTTGTTGGGGGTCGAGGGAGAGTAGGCGTCGTTCCAGGGAAAACGCCGAACTGGCCTGGCTCGCGGGCACGAGCAGGAGGGTCAACAGACAGAGCAGAATGCGCCACATGGTGATCAACTTAGACTAGAGGCGAGGAAAACGGCGCAAGTGTAGCGGAGAAAGAGGGGGGTGACTATCGCTTCTCAATGAAAAATAGAGCCGTAACAGCGAATTAGCCGGAATAAGCGGGACGGAGGGTAAACAAGACAGCCGGGCCGCTGTTCGGCGACCCGGCCAGGGGGCTCAGCGAGGTTGGCAGTGAGCCATGGGGCGGCCGAGGCGAGTCTGTGCATCCTGGGTGAACACATCGTCGAATTGGGCCAGCATCCCCTTGCCGAAGCAGGCGACGACGGTACTGCCGAGTTTAAATCGACCCATCTCTTCACCCTTGGCTAGGCGGATCGCCTGGTCACCATCGGTAGGATAATCCCAAGCCATCACCTGACCACCAGTGGGAGGGGTAACGGTTCCGGCCCAGACGGTTTCGATGCTGGCAACAATGGTCGCCCCCACCAGCACCATGGCCATGGGACCATGGGCGGTCTCAAACAGGGTAACCACCCGCTCATTCCGGGCGAACAGTCTCGGAACATTGGCCGCAGTCAGGGGGTTAACGGAAAATAGGTCACCGGGGACGTAGATCATCCGCGTCAGCACCCCGTCACAGGGCATGTGAATGCGATGGTAGTCCTGCGGAGAGAGGTAGATAGTGGTGAAGTGCCCCTCTTTGAAGGCCTCGGCATCGCTGTCGTGGCCACCCAGCAACTCCTGGAGGCCGAAATCATGGCCTTTCGCCTGGATCAGTCGATCATCCACGATGGGCCCCAGTTGGCTCACCCGGCCATCGACCGGCTGCAGCAGGTTGTGCTCACCCTCGGCTAACGGCCGCAGCCCCGGCTTGAGTTCACGGGTGAAGAAGTCGTTGAAGGTTTTGAAGGCCTTCGGATCCTCGATCAAGGCTTCCTGCATATTGATGCCGTACTGACGGATGAACCACTTGATAAAGGCGGTGGTCAGCGGGCCGGCCTCTGAGGCGGCAAATTTTCCTACCAGGCGGGAGACCGCATGCTTGGGCAGGATGTACTGGAGTTGAATTTTCAATTTGTCCAGGGACACGGAACTTTCCTTTGTTACTTATCGTTGAGCGGATCGGCAAAGTGCCGCGTTGGTCGCTCAGACGCCATGGTTTCTAAGATACGATGATAATTGTCGAAGCGCTGCTGGCTGATTTCACCCTGTTCAACAGCCGTGCGAAGGGCACAGCCAGGATCGTCGCCATGTTTACAGTCACGGAATTTACAGCCCCCGAGGTAGGGACGAAACTCTTTGAAGCCCCAGGTGACCCGCTCCGGCGCCAGGTGCCAGAGAGCGAATTCGCGAACGCCGGGGGAGTCGATGAGCTCCCCGCCACTGGGAAAACGTAACAGCTTTGCGGTGGTGGTGGTGTGTTGTCCGAGACCGGAGTTCTCGGAGACGGCGCCGATGTCCAGCGCGGCTTCGGGCATCAGGGCGTTGATCAACGACGATTTACCCACGCCCGACTGACCAACGAAAATACTGGTGTTACCCGGAAGGCACTGCTGCAAGGCGGCAAGCCCCTCACCGGTCTCACTGGATACCAGGTGGATGGGATAGCCAATCGCCCGGTAGGGGGCCAGGATCCGGTCCACTTGAGTACGGGCTTCATCGTCCAGCAGGTCGACCTTGTTCAGCACCAGCACCGGTGGGATCTCGGTATCCTCTGCGGCAACCAGATAGCGGTCGATGATCTGGGACGACAGTTCCGGCACCACGGCGGAAACGATCAGGATCTGATCAATATTCGCCGCCACCACTTTGAGACCATCATAGTAATCCGGCCGCCGCAATTCACTGGTGCGAGGATGCACTGCCTCTACGACGCCAGCGATCCCTGCCAAGGCTTCATTACCCTTGCGCCATTCGACGCGGTCGCCGACAACAATGCTGCCAATGGTGCGGCGCAAGTTACACCGATAGATCTCGCCATCGCTGCTCTCCACGTCCGCATGCTGGCCGAAGCGACTCACGATCCGTCCGGCACACTGGGGCCCGAGGGCGTCGTTGTCCCATTGTGGCTCGTTTCGCTTGGTCAGTCGTTTATCCCGGTTCGCACGAACCCGACGCATCTGACCTTTGGTGAGTTTCTTCTTGCCCTTGCTCACTGTGCTCCTGGCAAACCGTGTCTAATGTAAAATAAAACCCGTATGATACCCCATTTTACCGGTAAAGCCCGAGACGAGAGGATTGGATGGCTCAAGATCCCACGAATTTGATCTGGATTGATTTGGAGATGACTGGTCTGGATCCGGATCAGAACACCATCATCGAAATCGCCACGATAGTGACTGATAGCCAGTTAAAGGTGTTAGCCGAGGGCCCGGTGATCGCGATCCATCAATCCCAGTCCGAGCTGGACAAGATGGATGAGTGGAATCAGCGTACCCACGGGGGGAGTGGGCTCGTTGAACGGGTGCAGCACAGTCAGATCGATCTTGTTGAGGCCGAGCGTCAGACCCTGGCGTTTCTGGAGCAGTGGGTCCCTCAGGGCGCATCCCCGATCTGTGGCAACAGCATTGCTCAGGATCGGAGATTCCTCGTCAAGTACATGCCTCAACTGGAATCCTACTTCCATTATCGCTACCTCGATGTCAGTACCATCAAAGAGTTGACTCGTCGTTGGAAGCCAGAGCTGCTGGAGCAGTTTAGTAAGTCCGGCTCACACCAGGCGCTGGATGATATTCGTGAATCGATCGCAGAGCTGGAGTTCTACCGGCAGACGGTTTTCAAAATTTAGCCAGTCGGCGCAAATTTCTCTTTTCGGGGGTTGCGGAGCAAAACGATTTGCTTATAATGCGCCCTCGCTGTTGAGGGGAAAACCCGTTGAGAGCGGCTGAAAAACGGATTGTACGACACTGACTCAGTACGGTTGGAGAGAGCAGCGCAACCTGCCTTGATAACCCTCAGAGTGGGGCGGCGACAAAATGCGGCACTAGCTCAGTTGGTAGAGCGCAACCTTGCCAAGGTTGAGGTCACGAGTTCGAACCTCGTGTGCCGCTCCAAATTCAAGTCTTCGCAAGAAGCGGTTCCGGTGTTGATTCGGGATGACAATGCAGCACTGACTCAGTGCGGTTGGAGAGAGCAGCGCAACCTGCCTTGATAATCACTCAGAGTGGGGCGGCGACAAAATGCGGCACTAGCTCAGTTGGTAGAGCGCAACCTTGCCAAGGTTGAGGTCACGAGTTCGAACCTCGTGTGCCGCTCCAAATAGTTGACTTCAGGCTTGCCCC